>NZ_MEGQ01000047.1:0-18976 GCF_001725585.1 Thiomonas sp. SCN 64-16
CGATCGCGATGGAAGAGGGTCTGCGCTTCGCCATCCGGGAAGGCGGTCGTACCGTCGGCGCCGGGGTGGTGGCCAAGATCATCGAGTAAATCGTTCAACGGAATCGGCCGACGCCGTTCACTTTAGGCGTCGGCCTTCGCTCTTTGAAGAGAACATCATGCAAAATCAGAAAATCCGTATTCGCCTGAAGGCGTTTGATTACAAGCTGATCGATCAGTCCGCGATGGAGATCGTCGATACCGCCAAGCGAACCGGCGCCATTGTCAAAGGCCCTGTGCCGTTGCCGACGCGCCTGCAGCGGTTTGACATCCTGCGCTCGCCCCACGTCAACAAAACTTCACGCGATCAGTTGGAAATCCGCACCCATTTGCGTCTGATGGACATCGTTGATCCGACGGACAAGACGGTAGATGCTTTGATGAAGCTCGACCTGCCTGCGGGCGTCGATGTGGAAATCAAACTGCAGTGAGCACACTGCCTTGCAGATCGCAGGGCGGTTGATGTATGATTTAAGGCTTTATTTCTGGCGAGGCCAGAAATAAAGCTGGCAGTAAAGTTTGGCAGTAATTGACTCAAGCCGCGTAGCTTGAATCGTTTAAATAACTTACGGGCCTGGCCAATCGTAGCCGGGTAGGAGAAAACAATGAGCTCACATTCAATGGGCCTTGTCACGCGCAAGGTCGGAATGACGCGTGTGTTCACCGACGATGGGGCATCCATCGCCGTCACCGTGCTGGATGCGTCTGGCAACCGGGTGTCGCAGGTGCGCACGCAAGATGTGGATGGCTATAGCGCCGTCCAAGTAGCTTACGGCTCTCGCAAGCCGTCACGCCTCACCAAGGGCCAGGCGGGTCACTTGGCGAAAGCGGGGGTCGAGCCGGCAGAAATCCTCAAGGAGTTTGATCTGCCCGCTGAAAAAGCGGCCGATTACGCGCTGGGTGCGCCGGTTCCCGCTTCGCTGTTTCAGGTGGGGCAGATGGTCGATGCGCAGGGTGTGTCGATCGGCAAGGGCTTCGCTGGCTCCATCAAGCGCCACAATTTTTCGTCCAACCGCGCCTCTCACGGTAACTCGGTCACCACGCGTGCGCCAGGTTCCATCGGTATGGCGCAGGACCCCGGGCGTGTGTTTCCTGGCAAGCGCATGGCGGGTCAGATGGGCAATGAAACCGTGACGGTGCAGAACCTGGAAGTGGTTCGCATCGACGAAGCGCGCCAGCTCATCCTCGTCAAGGGTGCGGTGCCGGGCTCGCGTTCGGGCTTTGTGTTTCTGCGTCCCGCGGTCAAGTCAGCGACAGGAGGTCAGTGATGCAGCTCGATTTCATTGATGCGCAGGGCCACCCTGCTGAGAAGTTTGAGGTCAGCCCCGAGGTGTTTGGGCGTGACTTCAACGAAGATCTGGTTCACCAGATCGTGATCGCTTATCAGGCCAATGCGCGCCTGGGCAACCGTGCCCAGAAAGACCGTGCGGTGGTCAAGCACTCGACGCGCAAGCCCTGGAAGCAAAAGGGTACTGGCCGCGCTCGTGCGGGTATGACGTCGTCGCCGCTGTGGCGTGGAGGCGGCAAGATTTTCCCGAATTCGCCGGACGAGAACTTCACGCACAAGGTCAACAAGAAGGCTTATCGCGCGGGGATGCGTTCGCTGTTTTCGCAACTGGCGCGCGAAGGCCGCCTCGTGGTGGTCGACACTTTCACCGTGGAGGCGCCGAAAACCAAGCTGGTTGCCGAGAAGTGCAAGGCGATGGGCTTCGACTCGGTGATGATCATTGCCGACGGTGCGGACGAAAATCTGTTCCTCGCTGCGCGTAATCTGCCGAATGTTCTGGTGGTCGAGCCGCGTTACGCCGATCCGCTGTCCCTTCTGTTCTACAAGAAGGTCGTGATGACCAAGGGTGCAGTCAGCCAACTTCAGGAGATGCTGTCATGACGCAGGCCGTTCTCAATCCGCAGCGTCTGATGCAGGTGCTCAGCGCGCCGGTCATTTCGGAAAAAGCGACGATGGTCGCTGAAAAGCGCAATCAAGTCGTGTTTCGTGTCCTGCGTGATGCGACCAAGCCTGAGATCAAGGCTGCCGTCGAACTGCTGTTCAAGGTCGATGTCGAGTCGGTCCAGGTCGCCAACATCAAGGGCAAGGTCAAGCGCACTGCGCGTGGCACGGGCCGCCGCAATCATGTCAAGAAAGCCTATGTCTGCCTGAAGGCGGGCCAAGAGCTGAATTTCGCGCAGGAGGGTATCTAAATGCCCGTCGTCAAAGTCAAACCGACCTCGGCTGGCCGCCGCGCCGTCGTCAAGGTCTCGCACCCGCATCTGTACAAGGGAGAGCCCGAGCGTTCGCTGCTCGAGCCCCAGTTCCAGAAGGCTGGCCGCAACAACAATGGTCATATCACCACGCGCCATCGCGGCGGTGGTCACAAGCACCATTACCGTGTGGTCGATTTCCGTCGCGACAAGGACGGCATTCCGGCCAAGGTCGAACGTATCGAATACGACCCGAACCGTACCGCGCACATTGCCCTGGTGTGCTACGCCGATGGCGAGCGCCGCTACATCATTGCGCCGCGCAACCTCGAAGTGGGCGCTACGTTGATGAGCGGCTCCGAGGCGCCGATTCGTGCGGGCAACACGCTGCCTATCCGCAATATTCCGGTGGGTTCAACCATTCATTGCATCGAAATGCAGCCTGGCAAGGGTGCCCAGATCGCGCGTTCCGCCGGCGCTTCTGCGGTGCTGCTGGCGCGCGAAGGCATTCACGCTCAAGTGCGTATGCGTTCTGGCGAGGTTCGCCGCATTCACATCGAGTGTCGCGCCACGCTGGGTGAGGTGAGCAACGAAGAGCACAACCTGCGCCAGTATGGCAAGGCAGGCGCCAAGCGTTGGCAAGGTATTCGTCCGACTGTGCGTGGGGTGGCCATGAACCCGGTCGACCACCCGCATGGCGGTGGTGAAGGCAAGACAGGCGAGGGTCGCGTGGCGGTCAGCCCGTGGGGTACGCCGACCAAGGGTTATCGCACCCGCAACAACAAGCGCACGCAGAGCATGATCGTGTCGCGTCGTAAGAAGTAAGGGATAGCACATGGCTCGCTCACTCAAAAAAGGTCCGTTCTGCGACCAGCATCTGCTGAAAAAGGTTGAAGCTGCTGTCAGCACCAAAGACAAGCGCCCGGTGAAGACCTGGTCGCGTCGTTCCACCATCCTGCCCGAATTCATCGGCGTGACGATAGCCGTGCACAACGGCAAGCAGCATGTTCCGGTCTATGTGTCCGACCAGATGGTGGGCCACAAGCTTGGCGAATTCGCGCTGACGCGGACATTCAAAGGACATCCCGCCGATAAAAAGGCGAAGAAGTAAGGCAGACACATGGAAACTCGTGCAACCCTACGCGGCGTTCGCCTCTCGGCCCAAAAAGGCCGACTGGTGGCGGACCTGATCCGCGGTAAAAAAGTGGACTCCGCTTTGAACATCCTGGAGTTCTCGCCCAAGAAGGCATCGGGCATTATCAAGAAAGTGCTGGAGTCGGCCATCGCCAACGCCGAGCACAACGATGGCGCCGATGTGGACGAACTGAAAGTGACTCAGATCATGGTGGAAGAGGGGGCAACCCTCAAGCGCTTCAGTGCGCGCGCCAAAGGTCGTGGCAATCGCATCAGCAAGCCCACCTGCCATATCTACATTCAAGTCGGGAACTGAGGACGTCATATGGGACAGAAAATTCATCCGACCGGTTTCCGTCTGGCCGTCACCCGCGGCTGGGCTTCGCGCTGGTATGCGCCGAGCACCCAGTACGCCAAGATGCTCAGCGAAGACATCATGGTGCGCGAGTACCTGGCGAAGCGTTTGAAAAATGCTTCGGTGTCGCGCGTGCTCATCGAGCGTCCGGCCAAGAACGCCCGCATCACCATTTACAGCGCCCGACCGGGTGTGGTGATCGGCAAAAAAGGCGAAGACATTGAAAACCTGAAGGCCGAACTGGCCAAGCGCTTGGGCGTGCCGGTCGCTGTGGATATCGAAGAGGTGCGCAAGCCCGAAATCGATGCCCAACTTATTGCCGACTCCATCACCCAGCAGCTCGAAAAGCGCATTCAGTTCCGCCGCGCCATGAAACGTGCCATGCAGAATGCCATGCGTATGGGCGCTCAGGGTATCAAGATCATGTCGTCTGGCCGGCTGAATGGCATCGAGATCGCCCGGCGTGAGTGGTACCGTGAAGGCCGCGTGCCTCTGCAGACCCTGCGTGCGAATATCGACTACGCAACCTCTGAAGCCAAGACGACCTACGGTGTCATCGGTGTGAAGGTGTGGGTTTACAAGGGCGATACGCCGGCCAAGGGCGCTATCGTCCCGGCCAAGGCCGAGCCGGCTGCCCCCGAGGAAGATCGTCGCAATCGCCGTCCTGGCGCAGCCCGTCCGTCCGGCGCACGTCGTGCCGCACCGGCTGCCGATGGCGAAAAATCCGTTGCTGTCAAGCGCGTGCGCAAACCGGCTCAGTCCGGTGGTGCAACTGGCGCCTAACGACAGCGCTTAAGGAGAAATTTCATGCTACAACCCGCTCGTCGCAAATACCGCAAAGAGCAAAAAGGCCGCAACACGGGCCTGGCTACACGCGGCGCCACGGTGGCCTTTGGTGAGTTCGGCCTGAAGGCGACCACCCGCGGCCGCATCACCGCTCGCCAGATCGAATCGGCTCGTCGCGCGATTTCCCGTCACGTCAAGCGTGGCGGCCGGATCTGGATCCGTGTGTTCCCGGACAAACCGATTTCCATCAAGCCCGCCGAGGTGCGGATGGGTAACGGCAAGGGTAACCCTGAGTACTATGTTTCGGAAGTCCAGCCCGGTCGCGTGCTGTACGAAATCGAAGGTGTGCCCGAGGCTATCGCGCGTGAAGCGTTCGAGCTGGCTGCCGCCAAGCTGCCGTTCCGCACCATTTTTGTCACGCGCCAGATCGGCGCCTAAGGAGAGCGATTTGAAAACTTCCGCTCAACTCACCGAACTGCGCGCCAAGGATATTCCGGCGCTGCAGACCGAACTCGACAGTCTGCTCAAGGCCCACTTCAATCTGCGTATGCAGAAGGGCACGCAGCAGCTTCAGAATACGTGCCAGCTGGGTAACACCAAGCGCGCCATTGCGCGGGTCCGTACCCTGATTCAAGAAAAGAAGGCCAAGGGTTAAGCCATGACTGAACAAAAGAAAGTGCAGCGCACGCTGGTCGGCCGTGTGGTCAGCGACAAGCGGCAGAAGACGGTCACCGTTTTAGTCGAGCGCCGTATTCAGCACCCGATCTATGGCAAGTTGATTGCGCGCTCCAAGAAGTACAGCGCGCACGACGAGTCGGGCCAGTACCACCTGAACGATGTGGTCGAGATCGCGGAATCGCGTCCGATCTCCAAGACCAAGGCGTGGGTGGTCAGTCGTCTGATCACCAAAGGTCAGGTGATCTGATCGCAGTTATCTTCTGCTGATTTGCGTTTTTCAGCCCCTTTTGCGTTTGTTGCGCAGAGGGTGGCTGTATAAATAGATCAGGGCCCGTCGCCCGTTTGTTCCGCCAGATGCGGAGCAGGCGGGCGACGGGCTTTTTGCACTGTTCTTTTTTCCGATCGTCTCACGCAGTCAGAATTGCTTGCACGTCTTGCCTCTGCATACCCGCACAGGATGTACGGTACGCGCGCGACGGACTACAGTGTGTTGAGGGCCCTGATGGCCCCGGCTGATGCCGCCAAGGCTCACAAGGACAAGGCGGTCTCGGCAGAACAACAACACAGCACAGGAGACGCAATGAAAACACCCAAGTCCAAAGAACAGGTCACCGCACCGCCGGTTTGCACGCTGTCGTACATCCATCCCGAGCCGGACAGCCCCTGGCTGACCTATCTGGCCCAGGTCGATCGGGTACTGCCTCATCTGGGGCATTTGGCCCGTTGGGGAGAAACCTTGAAGCGCCCGAAGCGCGCGCTCATCGTCGATGTGCCAATCGAGATGGACGATGGCTCGGTGCGGCACTTCGAGGGCTACCGCGTGCAGCACAACCTGTCGCGCGGACCGGGCAAAGGCGGCGTGCGCTATCACCCCAATGTCACGCTGGAGGAGGTGATGGCGTTGTCGGCCTGGATGACCATCAAGAACGCCGCCGTTGGCCTGCCTTACGGCGGAGCGAAAGGGGGCATTCGGGTGACCCCTTCAGAGCTGTCGCGCAAGGAGCTTGAGCGGCTGACCCGCCGCTATACCAGCGAAATCGGCATCATCATCGGGCCGCAGCAGGATATTCCCGCGCCCGACGTCAACACCAACGGTCAGATCATGGCCTGGATGATGGACACCTATTCCATGAACGTGGGCGCTACCGCCACCGGGGTGGTGACGGGCAAGCCGATTCAGCTCGGAGGTTCTCTCGGTCGGGTCAAGGCCACGGGGCGCGGCGTGTTCGTGACCGGCAGTGAGGCCATCAGGCGCCTGGGCCTTGACGTGAACAGTTTGAGGATCGCTGTACAGGGCTTCGGCAACGTGGGCGGCACAGCGGCGGAGTTGTTCGCGCAAGCGGGTGCGAAGATCGTGGCGGTGCAGGATCACACCGGCACGATCATTCATGAACAAGGATTGGATGTGGCGGCATTGCTGCGTCATGTCAGCAGTCATGGCGGCGTCGCCGGATTCTCGGGCGCACAAAAAGCCGACGATGAAGCGTTCTGGGATGTGCGCTGTGATGTGTTGATTCCCGCAGCCCTCGAAGGGCAGGTGACGGCCGAGCGCGCCCGCAAAACCACCGCCAAGCTCATACTCGAAGGCGCGAACGGCCCGACCTTGCCCGGCGCAGACGATGTCTGTGCAAGCCGGGGCATTCTTGTCGTCCCCGACGTGATTTGCAATGCGGGTGGCGTGACGGTTTCGTACTTCGAATGGGTGCAAGACTTTTCGAGCTTCTTCTGGGATGAAGACGACATCAACGCCCGCCTCGACAAAATTCTGGGCAATGCCTTGGCCCGGATTTGGGATACCGCAGACCAACTAAAAATCAGCCTGAGAACGGCCGCATTCGTGGTGGCTTGCGAGCGAGTGCTGCAAGCGCGCGAAGAACGCGGCCTTTATCCCTGAAGTCGACTGTCAGCGCCCGGCCCTGGGCGCTCAGAGCTTGGGGCGCGCCACGACGCCGTCATCCAATGACGGCAGCGTCGTGGCCGGGCGGCCCCAGGCTGCGCGTAAACCGTCCAGCAGAAACACGGCAAGGCCCACCCAGACCAGGCCGAATCCGATCATCTTTGCGGCTGCAAAGGGTTCGTGATAAAGCCAGACGCCTAGTGCCAGCTGCAGAGTGGGGGTGATGTACTGCAAAACCCCCAGCAAGGTCATCGACATGCGGCGAGCGCCCGCAGCGAACAGCAGCAGGGGGATGGTGGTGACCGGGCCTGCGGCCACCAGCAGCCAGCGCGTAGAGAGGTCGGCGGAGGCGAACGCGTTCATGCCCTGGGTACTCAACCAGAACAGATAGGCCACAGCCAGCGGGAATAGCACCGCGGTCTCCACGGCGAGGCCTTCAAGCGCGCCCAGCGGCGCGGTCTTTCTGAGCAGCGCGTAGCTGCCGAAGGTGAGCGCCAGGCTGAGACTGATCCAAGGCACATGGCCGACCTCGATCGCCATGACCGTCACGCCCGCCGCAGCAATGGCCAGAGCGACCCACTGCAGACCGCGCAGACGCTCATGCAGAAGAACCGATCCGAGGGCCACGTTGACCAAGGGATTGATGTAGTAGCCCAGGCTTGCGTCCACCACATGGTTGCTGTTCACCGCCCAGATATAGATGCCCCAATTGCTCGAAAGGAGTACGGCACTGAGCGCAAAGCGGGCGAGCAGGGCGGGCTGTTCACGCAGCAGCCGCATCCACGACCAGCGCTTGAGAAGCGCCAGCAGCAAAGCGACAAAAAGCAGCGACCACGCCATGCGGTGCGCGAGGATCTGCAGGGAGGGAACCTGTTCGAGCGCCTTGAAGTAAAGCGGAAACAGGCCCCAGATGACGTACGCCGCCAGGGCGTAAACAACGCCGGAATTCATGTGAACGGATGGTTTGTTTTGGGCTTGCCGATGGCAGATATCGGCAAGCCGGGCTGCACACTGTAGCTGCGGCCGTGAGGATTTGCAGCGCGCGCGGCGCGGCAGCAAAGGAAGGCTCAGACGTTGAACAGGAAATGCAGCACGTCGCCGTCCTTGACGATGTAGTCCTTGCCTTCGGCCCGCATCTTGCCCGCGTCTTTGGCGCCCTGCTCGCCGCCGTACCGGATGAAATCGTCAAACGCGATGGTCTGGGCGCGGATGAAGCCCCGCTCGAAATCGGTGTGAATCACTGCGGCGGCCTGCGGCGCGGTCGCGCCGACATGCACCGTCCAGGCCCGCACTTCCTTCACCCCGGCGGTGAAATAAGTCTGCAACCCAAGAAGTTTGTAGGCAGAGCGAATGAGGCGGTTCAGCCCGGGTTCTTCCTGTCCGAGGTCGGCGAGAAACGCTTGTTTTTCTTCGGCATCAAGCCCGGCGAGTTCGCTCTCCAGCTTGGCGCAGATGGCCACGACTGGGGCGTTCTCCTGGGCCGCATACTCGCGCAGCCGGTCCAGGTGGGGGTTGTTGTCGAAGCCATCCTCCATCACGTTGCCGACGAACATGGCCGGCTTGGCGGTGATGAGGCATAGCGGAGCGATCAGGGCCAGCTCTTCGGCGCTGAGCCCCAGGGCGCGCACCGGGCGGGCTTCGTTGAGCGCGGGGATGATGCGCTCGAGCAGATCGGCAACGCGCTTGGCATCTTTGTCGCCGGAGCGCCCCTGTTTGTTCATGCGGTGCAGACTTTTCTCGGCCGTGCCCAGATCGGCCAGGCAGAGTTCGGTCTGGATCACGGCGATGTCCGAGATCGGGTCCACCCGGCCGGCGACGTGAATCACATTCGGGTCTTCAAAGCAGCGCACCACGTTGATGATGGCGTCGGTTTCGCGGATGTGCGCCAAAAACTGGTTGCCCAGCCCCTCGCCCTGGCTCGCGCCAGCCACGAGTCCGGCGATATCGACGAACTCGACCACCGCGGGCAGGACGCGCTGCGGCTTGACGATAGCGGCGAGCTGATCGAGCCGCGGATCGGGCAATTCGACAATGCCGGTGTTGGGCTCGATGGTGCAGAAAGGATAGTTTTCCGCCGGAATGGCGCTTTGGGTCAGCGCATTGAAGAGGGTGGACTTGCCCACGTTGGGCAAGCCCACGATGCCGCATTTCAGGCTCATGGTGTGGGGATGGATGAGTGCGCAGGGTCGCGCGCGAAGCCACGGATTGTAGGGTGCCGCCTAATGTTCGATGTGCACCCGCAGCCCCGCAACCCACTGATGACCGGATTCGCCACCGGGGTTCTGAATGTGCTGGATGTCGGGCTGCAGGTAGAGATGGCGGGCGAGTTGCAACGAGTACACCGCCTCGATCACGGTTTCGCTGGGTAGCGAATTCAGGCGCGCCTGCGCCACGCCGAGGGTGAGTACGTCCGCAGGGCGGGTGGCGTTCAGCCCCTGAATCCGCACGCCCGCGCCGATATAGCCCAGTACCGGATTGGACGCCGCCGGGCTCCAGCCGCCTTGCAGGAAAGCGGCCCAATCGCGTCGGTCGGCGTCTTTCCAGCGCCATTCATTCACCGCATACAAGCCGTCGCTATCGGGGCCGTAGGCAGCAGTGCTCTGCTGCAGATGCCAGGCGCCCAGTTTCAGCGTGCCCTGCGTGTGTTCGGCCTCGCCCCAGGAGCGATCAGCCTCGGCGATCCACAGCGCGCCACGATGGAGGGCGCCCGTCATGCCCGGAGGGTCGCCCTGCCACACGCCCGCTTGCGCCGACCAGCCGTTGCCCAAGGCGAGCCCGCCCATCAGCCCCAGGCCGGGATTGGGGTAGGTGGCGATATTGGCATTGGAGGTCAGCGTCGGGGCAATGCCGAATGAGGCATTGTGCAAATGGCCGGCCACGCCTGTGGTGTCGAACGTGTTGTTCACGTCCATGATGCCGCCCTGCACAAAGCCCGGGCCGAACTGCTGGCGGTAGCTGAGCTGATAGACACGAAGAAAATTGGGCGCCCAGAGGTTGCTCGGCAACTGCACCGTGTTGGTCACCGTTTGCAGATTGCCATGGCTGCGCAGGCCCATGAGCATGAGGTCGAACTGGCCGCCCTGCCACCAGCCAGCCTGCGCTGTGTCCAGAGTGAGTGCAGCTTGAAAGGCGGCCACCGAGACAGCCTGGCGCGCGCCCTTGCCGCCGATGACCCCCAGCGTTTCCGCGTCGAGGTGCAAAGACGTGCTCAAACCCTGGCTCCAGGTTTGGCTCGGGGGCGTGATAGGGGCGGTATAGGGCGCAAGCTGCAGACCACTGTCGGTGGTCTGCGCCCAAACGGGAGCGAGTGCAGCGGCGGCGACGACCCCGGCAACTGGAAAAAAGCGCAAACAGTTCATCGGCAAAATTTACAAATAAGAACAACTCTTATTTGCGATTATGCCTGAGCCGTTTGGGCGCGATCCGCCACCAATCGGCCATCGAGCATTTCCAGCACCCGGTCGCAGCGTGCGGCGATGCGCGGGTCGTGCGTCACCAGCAGCACCGCGCAGCCGAAGGACTGGTTGAAGCGGCGGAACAGCGCGAACACCTCGTCGGCGGCGCGTGAGTCGAGGTTGCCGGTGGGCTCGTCGGCCAGCAGGATGGGCGGGCGGATCATCAGCGCCCGGGCGATAGCCACCCGCTGCTGCTGGCCGCCGGAGAGTTCGGTCGGGCGTTTGTGAGCGTGCATCGCCAGCCCGACGGCGTCGAGCAGTTCGAGGGCGCGCTCGCGCGTGGCAGCATCGGGCTTTGCACCGCCGAGCAGCGCGGGCATCATCACGTTGTCGATCACGCTAAAGGCGTTGATGAGGTGGTGGAACTGGAACACGAAGCCCAGCGAGCGGCCGCGCAGGGCGGTACGTTCGGTATCGTTCAAATCCACGGTGGGACGGCCCTGCACATGAATTTCGCCGCGGGTGGGCGTGTCGAGCAGGCCGATGAGGTTGAGCAGGGTGCTCTTGCCCGAACCGGACGGGCCGATGAGCGCGGCAAACTCTCCGCCCTGCAGCGTGAGGTCGATGCCGTGCAACACCTCCACTTCGAGCGGCGTGCCCACGCCATAGGCCTTGCGCAGGCCGTCAAGGCGCAGCACAGGGGGCGGGGATGGGGTGACGGCGCTGTTCATCGCAGGGGTCAGACGGTGCGAATGGCCTCGACCGGATCGAGGTGCGACGCCCGCCGCGCGGGCGCGAATGCGGCGACGATGCCCGCCAGCGTGGCGATCAGCATGGCTTGCGGCACCAGCCAGGGGCTGATGGTGACCGGAAACAATCGCGGCCCCGAGGTGTTGAACACATACACCAGACTTACCCCGAGCAGCGCGCCGATGGTGGAGCCGATCAGCCCGAGCACGCCGCCCTGGATGAGAAACACCGACATCATGCGCAGCCGGGTGGCGCCCATGGCGCGCAGGATGCCGATTTCGCGTGTGCGCTGCACCACGCTGACCGCCAGCACGCTGGCGATGCCCAGCGCCACCGACAGGGCGATGGACAGGCGGATGATGTTGGTGGACAGCGACTGTGAGCGCAGCGCGTTGAGCAACTGGCTGTTGGTCGTCATCCAGCTCTCGGCCTTGACGTCGAAGGTACGGGCGATGCGTGCGGCAATCGCCTGCGCGCTGAACAGATCGTGCACGCTCAGGTCGATTTCAGTGGTCGAGCCGGGCAAGCCCAACAGCGTTTGCGCCTGCTGCAAGCCGAGATAAACCTGGCGCTCGTCCACGTCCCGCACGCCAATGGTGAAAATGCCCGCCACGCGGAACGCCTGCGCCTGGCCCGAGGGGCCGGTCAGGCGCAGCGTGTCGCCGATGCTCAGGCCGAGATCGGAGGCCAGACGCGAGCCGATGAGGATTTTTTCCGCGCCCACGGCGAACTGTCCGGCAACGATGTCGGTATTGATGGGAATGATGTGCACATAGCTCGATGGCTCGATGCCAAGAATGGCCACTGCGCGCACCGCATTGCCGCGCTGGGCAAATGCCGGGCCCGATACCACGGGGGTGGCCGCCTTCACGTCGGGCATGCCGCGGATGGCGTGCAGCACCGCGGCGGCATTGTCGATGCCGCGAAGGCGCTGCGGTCGCGGGTCGATGCGCGACAAATAGGTGGTGTCGGGCGCGGGCGGCGGGGTCAGCGGCACCAGATCGGGCGCCTTCACCACGATCTGCGGCTGGCTGCCCAGGGTGCGGTTGACGATATTGCCTTGCAGCCCGGTGACCAGGGCGGTGATGAACACGATCACCGCCGAGCCCACGGCAATGCCGATGAGAATGAGCAGCGACTGCGCGCGGCCATCGCGCAAAAACTGCAGGGCGATATTCCAGGACAGGCGCATGGGCGAAGCGGCTCGCGGTCTCAGCGGCCCGGCATGGGCAGATCGTTGCCCGAAGCCGCCGAACTGGCAGCGGCGCTGGGCAGCGGCAGCGTCTGCAACCGCACGCGCTCTCCCGGCGCCACACTATTGCCCGCCAGGACCGACTCGCCAGAGGACAGGCCGGAGACCACCTGCGTCAGCGTCAGCCCTTGCAGCCCCAGCTTGACCTGCTGCGCCTGCGCCCTGCCGCCCCGCAGCACCAGCACCGTGGCCTGATCGCCGTTCACGCTGCGCAGCGCGTCGTTGGGCACGACCAGGGTATTGCGCCGCTGCGCGGTGACGATGTCGGCCGACACCGTCATGTCCTGCTTGAGCCAGGGTGGCGGCTGCGGCACGCGCAGGCGCACTTCCAGAGTGCCCGTGGTGCGGTCGACCTGCGGCGCGAGAAAACTCACCTGCGCGGCGAAGCTGCGGTCGGGGTAGGCATCTGCCACACACTGCGCCTGCTGCCCGATCTGCAGATTGCCAATGCTTTGTTCGTTGACCGGCAGCAGGATTTCCGTCGCCCCGTCCATCGCCAGAGTGAAAAGCGTCTGCCCGGGCGTGACTGTATCGCCCACTTCCACATTGCGCGCGAGCACCACGCCCGATACTCCGGCGCGCACCACATTGCGCGCATTCACCGCGCTGGCGGCATTGAGCGCGGCTTCAAGGACGCGCTGTTGTGCGCCGCCGGGCGCCACGGCGTTGTAAGCCGCCTGGGCGCTGTCGCGCTGCTGGCGGGCGTTTCGCAGGGCGGTCTGCGCTTGTTCGAGTTGCTGCGCCGAGCCGCCTCCCGCGTCGAACACCCCTTGCGCGCGTTTCAGGTCGCGCTCGGCCTGCTCGACCTGCACTTTGGCCTGCGCCAGCGCGGCGGCGGCCTGCGGACGTGATTGTTCAACCAGCTGGCGCAGCGCCGCCCGCGCCTGGTCGAGCTGGGCCGAGGTCTGGTCGGCTCGCAGTTCCAGCAACACCTGCCCGGCCTTGACATGCGCGCCGCGATCGACCAGCCGTTTCACCACGGTGCCGGTGATTTCGCTCGCCACCTGCACTCTGGACGGGGTGATCACATAGCCGGTGGCCACCACATTTTGCACCAGATTGCGGGTTTCGATTTTGTAGCCGGGCACGACGGGCGGACGGCTGCGCCACCACAGCACGGCGGCCGCAATGGCCAGTGCGAGCAGCACCCAAAGCAGGCGCTGCCAGGGAAATCGGGAGGTTTTGGACGGGGCGGGCATGAGTTGAACGGCGGAGATTTTCGACGCCCGGAGTGGCGTCCGGGCGAAAGTTGAACATCATAGAGAGGAGATAAGTGCTGCGCTGCGGGGTTTGTTCGCTGCCGCAGGCGCTGTTGCGCTGCGACAAAGTGCGGAACCATTTTGAGGTCAGAAAACGCCCGCGCTTGCCAGCAAGTGCCCGTTCTGCTTCAATCGAAGCCTTTAGACACAGAACGCTATCACCTCACCATGACCGCAAACCGCTTGTTTTTTGGTTTTTGGTATTTCTCGCACCGCACCGGCGGAGGGAGAGGCTGAAGCGCGACCCACAAACGCAGCTCACAAATCCTCAAAAACCGCCGGCCCAGCCCGGCGGTTTTTTTTTCGGGCTGGTGTGGCGAAAACCACGCGGTGCAAACCCCCATGTACGAAGCCCATACCCCAAGTGATCTTGCCGTTGCCTCGGCGGCGGCCTCCCTGTCCTCAATGCTTGCTGGAGAAATTCCGATGCCGTCCAAATCCGCCGCAGAAACCTTGCACAAACCGCAGGAGGACAAGACCTCCCGCACCGACAACGCCCGCATCAAGCACATCGTGCCCCTGCCGCCGCCCGAGCATCTGATCCGATTCTTTCCCATCGCCGATACCCCGGTGGAAGCGCTGGTGGCCGATACCCGCCACGCCCTGCATCGCATCATCCACGGCGAGGACGACCGGCTGTTGCTCATCATCGGCCCGTGTTCGATCCACGACCCCAAGGCCGCGCTCGACTACGCCCAGCGGCTGGCGGTGTTGCGCAAACAACACGCGGGCGAGCTGGAAATCGTCATGCGGGTGTATTTCGAAAAACCGCGCACCACGGTGGGCTGGAAGGGGCTGATCAACGATCCGTATCTGGACGAGAGTTTCCGCATCGACGAAGGGCTGCGCATCGCCCGCGAGGTGCTGATCGACATCAACCGCTTGGGCGTGCCTGCGGGCAGCGAATTCCTCGACGTGATCTCGCCGCAGTACATCGCCGATCTCATCTCGTGGGGCGCCATCGGCGCGCGCACCACCGAGAGCCAGGTGCACCGCGAGCTGGCTTCGGGGTTGTCGGCGCCGATCGGCTTCAAGAACGGTACCGATGGCAGTCTGCGCATTGCCATCGACGCGATTCACGCGGCGCGTCGGCCGCACTCGTTTCTGTCGGTACACAAGAACGGCCAAGTAGCCATCGTGCAAACGCGCGGCAATAAGGACACCCACGTCATTCTGCGCGGCGGCAAGACGCCGAACTACGACGCCGCCAGCGTGCGCGAGGCCTGCGCCGCACTCGAAGAGGCCAAGCTCGACTGTCGCCTGATGATCGACTGTTCGCATGCCAACAGCGCCAAGCAGCACATGCGCCAGCTCGATGTGGCGCGCGACATCGCTGCGCAACTGGCTGCTGGAGAGCGCTGCATTTTCGGCGTCATGGCCGAGAGCCATCTGCACGGCGGGGCGCAGAAATTCACCGCAGGCAAGGACGATCCGTCCAAGCTGCAGTACGGCCAGAGCATCACCGACGCCTGCCTGCCCTGGGACGATTCGGTCGAATTGATGCAGGTGCTGGCCGACGGCGTGAAGGCACGGCGCAAGCACAAGTCGGCGAAGTAAGCTTTTGCTTTGTCATGCAACCGTAGGAGACCCCATGCCCGCCATCCGTGTCGACCTTTTCGAGGGCCGCAGCCCCGAGGTTAAAAAACAGCTGATTGAAGCCATCACGCAGGCCGTGGTGGACACGCTCAAGTGTTCGCCCGACGCGGTGGACATCATTCTCAACGAGGTGCCCAAGTCGCACTGGGCCACCGGCGGCAAGCTGTGGAGCGAGCCGCGCGAGTGAGCGAGTGAACCAGACAGGAGCACCACATGGTGGGCTATAAGGGGTTCGAGTCGCTGATGGAGCAGGCCAACAAGCTGCTTCATGTGTTCATGGCCGTGGTGCTGCTCGTGGCCAGCCTGCTGCTGATCTGGCAGTTCGGGCAGGACGTGGTGCAGACCGTGCGTTCCGGCGCGGTGGCGCAGGGTTTTTTGCATGCGCTGGGCAATCTGTTCATCCTCTGGGTGCTGTCGTCGCTGATTTCCGCCGAAATCCGCTACATGCGCACCGGCAATTTTTCGGTTCTGGTGTTCATCGAGGCAGCGCTCATCACCCTGTTGCGTCAGCTCATCATCATTCCGGTCGAGAGCCAGGGGCAGTTGCAGAACTGGGCCTGGACTTACGGCCTGATCACCGCAGCGGTCGTGGCGGTGGGCATCACTTACTTTCTGGTGCGCCGGGTGATGCCGGTTGAGCACGAAGCAGACTCCGGAAGTTGATTGACTACCGAAAAGTACTGAATCTTTCGCTTTCTTATTCCATTCACTTCCTGCTATCTCATCAATAGACTCATGGCCTGAAATGCCCCGCATCGTTCGCCGGGCGCCCCAACGAGGAGAGGGAATCATGGCCAGAATGCGTGCGGTGGATGCCGCGGTTTTAGTGCTCGAAAAGGAAGGCGTGCATCAGGCCTTCGGTGTGCCGGGTGCGGCGATCAACCCGCTGTATTCCGCGCTGCGCAAGAACGGCCACATCGCGCATGTGCTGGCGCGTCATGTCGAGGCGGCGTCGCATATGGCCGAGGGCTACACCCGCACCGCGCCGGGCCATATCGGCGTATGTATCGGCACCTCAGGCCCGGCGGGTACCGACATGATCACCGGGTTGTATTCGGCCATCGCCGATTCCATTCCCATTCTGTGCATCACCGGCCAGGCGCCGCGCGCGCGGCTGTACAAGGAAGACTTTCAGGCGGTGGACATCGAGTCCATCGCCAAGCCGGTGTGCAAGTGGGCGGTCACCGTGCGCGAGCCCGCGCTGGTGCCGCAAGTGTTTCAGCAGGCGTTCCATGTGATGCGCTCGGGCCGTCCCGGGCCGGTGCTGATCGATCTGCCGCTGGACGTGCAGCTCGCCGAAATCGAGTTCGATCCCGACACCTACGCGCCGCTGGCGGTGTACAAGCCCACGGCGACCAAGGCGCAGATTGAAAAGGCGCTGGACATGCTCGAAGCGTCCGAGCGCCCGCTGATCGTCGCCGGCGGCGGCGTGATCAATGCCGATGCCACCGATCTGCTGGTGCAGTTCGCCGAGTTGACCGGCGTACCGGTGATTCCCACGCTGATGGGCTGGGGCGCGATTGGCGACAGCCACCCGCTGATGGCGGGCATGGTCGGTCTGCAAACCTCGCACCGTGGCGGCAACGCCAACCTGCTGGCTTCCGACCTGGTGCTGGGCATCGGCAACCGCTGGGCCAACCGCCACACCGGCTCGCCCGAGGTGTATGCCAAGGGCCGCAAGATTCTGCATGTGGACATCGAGCCCACGCAGATCGGCCGGGTGTTCATGCCCGATTTCGGCATCACCTCCGACGCCAAGGCGGCGCTCGAACTGTTCATTGCCGTGGCGCGCGAGCGCAAGGCGGCGGGCCAGCTCAAAAACCGCAGCGCCTGGGCGAACGCCTGCCGCGAGCGGGTGCAAACCCTGCTGCGCAAGTGGGACTATGACCAGATTCCCATCAAGCCCCACCGCGTTTACAAGGAGATGGTCGAGTTTTTCGACGCCAACACGCGCTACGTCACCACCATCGGCCTGTCGCAAATCGCCGCAGCGCAGTTGCTCAAGGTGGAAAAACCGCGCCACTGGATCAACGCCGGCCAGGCCGGCCCGCTGGGCTGGACCATGCCCGCTGCGCTCGGCGTGCGCGTGGCCGATCCGACCGCGGATGTGGTGGCCATTTCCGGCGACTACGACTTCCAGTTTCTCATCGAGGAACTGGCAGTGGGCGCGCAGTTCAAGCTGCCCTACATCCACATCGTGGTCAACAACTCCTACCTCGGCCTCATCCGCCAGGGCCAGCGCCAGTTCGACATGGACTTTTGCGTGCAGCTCTCGTTCGACAACGTCAACTCGCCCGAAGTCAGCGGTTACGGTATCGACTTCGTCAAGGTGACCGAAGGGCTGGGCTGCAAGGCCATACGCGTGTTCGACCCCAACCAGATTCAGCCCGCGCTGGCGCAGGCGCGGCAGTGGATGAAGGAGTTTGCTGTGCCCGTGGTGGTCGAGATCATTCTGGAGCGCGTGACCAATATCTCCATGGGTGGTGAAATCGACGCCATCACCGAATTCGAACCCGTCATCGATCTCGTCCCTGCCGAGGCCTGAACCATGCCCCAATTTGCCGCCAACCTCACCATGCTCTTTACCGAAGAGCCTTTCATCGACCGTTTTGAAGCTGCCGCCAAAGCCGGTTTCAAGGCGGTGGAATTTCTCTTTCCCTACGCCCACACCGCGCAGCAGGTGCGCAACGCCGCGCTAGAGGCCGGTGTGCAGATCGTGCTGCACAACCTGCCCGCGGGCGACTGGGATGCGGGCGAACGCGGCATCGCCTGCCTGCCCGACCGGGTGAATGAATTCCGCGAGGGCGTGGCCAAGGCAATCGAATACGCCACTGCGCTGGGCGTCACCCAACTCAACTGTCTGGCGGGCAAGGCCCCGGCGGGCGCCGACCCCGCCGTGCTGCGCGCCACCTTGGTCGGCAACCTGCGTTACGCCGCAGCGCAACTTGGCGCCCACGGCATCCGTCTGCTGATCGAGCCGATCAACACCTTCGACATTCCCGGTTTTTACCTGCACGGCACGGCGCAGGCGCTGGCCCTCATGGACGAGGTGGGCAGCGACAATCTGTTCCTGCAGTACGACATCTATCACATGCAACGCATGGAAGGCGAGCTGGCCGCGACGATGCAAAAGCACCTGCCGCGCATCGCCCACATCCAGCTGGCCGACAACCCCGGGCGCAACGAGCCGGGCACCGGCGAGATCAACTACGCCTTCCTGTTCCAGCACCTCGACCGTATCGGCTACACCGGCCACATCGGCTGCGAATACAAGCCCAAGACCACCACGACCGCTGGGCTGGGCTGGCTGGCCGCGCTATAAAACAGACACACGTTCACAACAAAACGGAGATCGACATGGCAACACTGGGATTCATCGGACTGGGCATCATGGGCACGCCCATGGCGGGCCATCTGCTGGCGGGCGGGCATACGCTCTACGTCCACACCCGCAGCAAAGTGCCGCAAGCCCTGCTCGACGCAGGCGCCAAACCTTGCGCCAGCAACGCCGAAGTGGCGCAAAAGGCCGACATCATTTTCACCATGGTGCCCGACACGCCCGATGTGCAGAAGGTGCTGTTCGCCGACGATGGCGTGGCCCAGGGGCTGACGCCGGGCAAGATCGTGGTGGACATGA
>NZ_MEGQ01000048.1:0-17686 GCF_001725585.1 Thiomonas sp. SCN 64-16
GGCCTTGCAGGCACAGAGCGCAGCCGTTGCCTCGGCGCAAACTTCGCTGCAACTGGTGGAGCAGCAATACGCGCTGGGCACAGCCAGCGCGCTGCAACTGCTCACCGCGCAGCAGCAGCGACAACAGACCCGCATCGGTCTGATCGCCGCGCAGGCTGCGCGCCTGAACGACACCGCCCTGCTCTATCAGGCGCTGGGCGGCGGGCTGCAGCCACAGACACGATCACGACAAGCAAGCAGTGACATTGACCTGTTGGCGCCGATGCCGATGTGAGCCACATGCCGATTGGCGACTGAGCCATAGCAAACGTGCTGCGCGCCGTGTCAGGTTTGATTCCAGCGTGATCCAACCGGCTCACCGCAACCCTGGCGCTTGGCTCAAATCGGCATCGGTGCCAACAGCGCATCGGCCGTGGTCGAGCCGCCCCTCTCTTTGGGCGCACCGAGGTGTGGCTCGCCCTTGTTGCCGTCGGTTACCGTGAAAGCCTTCCCTCGTAGCGACGTGAGAAGTCCTGCCGCGTCGCAGCATCGACTGGAAGACCGCTGGGCCCGACCCCAGGTATTCAGCGGTGGATCAGCGTGCGGCGCTGGCCGCTGGTGCGCTGGGCGAAGGCCACTTGCCGATGGCCTTGAGTTGCTTGATCCAGCGCGGGGCGTTTTTCTTGGCGCTCATGGCGGCGTAGTCGATGGACTGGTCGAGGTAGGGCTGGCGGCGAGACAGCAGGATGTAGATCAGCCGGATCATCTTGTGAGCCACCGCGACGATGGCCTTCTTGTGCGATTTGCGCACGGTGAGGCTGCGGTACTTGGCGGCCAGGGTGCTCTTGGTCATGCGCGCGGCGTTGGCGCATTCGCACAGGATGAAGCGGATGGCGTTGTTGCCGTGCCGGGTGCGGCCGGATTTGCGCTTGCCCGCGCTCTCGTTGTTGCCTGGGCTCAAGGCGGCCCAGCAAGCCAGGCGTTCGGGGCAGCCGAAGCGGTCCATGTCGTCGCCGATCTCGATGAGGATCAGTGCGGCGGCGATCTCGTCGATGCCGGGGATGGTCTGCAGCAGGCTGTGCGCCCAGGTGTAGGGCTGCATCGCGCACATCAGGTAGGCGTCGATGTCGGCCAGTTGGCGCTGCAGCGCGTCGATGCTGTCGCTGAGGTGGCGCAGCACGAACAGGTGGCGCTCGCTCAAGTCGCCGTCCAGGCTGGCGGCGAGTTCCTCGGTCTTGCGCTTCAAGGCGCCACGCGCGTGGGAGAGCAGCACGGCCTCGGACTGGCCGTCGATGAGCCCGCGCACCATGGCGCGGGCCGAGACGCCGTGGATGTCGCTGACGACGGCGCCGAGCTTGATGCCGGCGTCATCGAGCCTCTTGTGCAGGCGGTTGATCTGGCTGGCGCACATGGCGCTGAGCTTGCGGCGGTAGCGCGAGACCAGGCGCAGCTCGCGCAAATCCTTGGGCGCAATGAAGCTGCCACGCACCAGGCCGAAGCGCGCCAGCACGGCCAGCCACTCGGAGTCAAGCATGTCGGTCTTGCGACCGGGCACATGCTTGATGAAGTGCGCATTGACCACCCAGGCGGTGATGCCGACATCCTCCAGGTGGGCGTAGACGCTCTTCCAGTAGATGCCGGTGCTCTCCATGACCACCAACTGGACCTGCAGCTCAGCCAGCCAGGCGGCCAGGGCGCGGCAATCGCGCTTGAAGCCGCCGAACTCCCGACTGTGCTTGTCCACCGAGCCGTCGGGCTGCTCGATGAGAACCGTGACCACATGCAGCATGCGGTGCACATCGATACCGGCCACGCGCCGGTGCAAGGGGGAAAGTCCTTCCATGACGATGCTCCTGTGTGTAGAGTGCAAGGCGGCACGCCGGGGCATCACCTGTGGCCGGCGCACCGTGCAAGGGCCGTGGCCTTTACTCGGCAAGTCGGTGGGCTGAAAGACTCCTCGAACCGAAATCGATTCGGGCCTCTTTACCGTTCGTGCTGCCACCCGGTTCACGGCAATGAACCCGGCAGCGCAACAGTCGGGGGTGCGAGTCAGCCCGGTGGAGGTCCGGCTAGGCACCGGGGTCGGGCCTTCATTCGTTTTGCGACCTCAATGCCCCGGCGTGCCACCCTCTATCCTGTTCCTTCCCAGGGCTTTTTCATGCTCGGGGGCGAGTGGGGCAAATCATGAATGGTTAGGTCTGCACAGACTGAGCGCACAAGCCGAACTCCCGCAGGGCAAGAGGGAAGTTGCGATTCCTGTGACCCGGCCGGGTCAGTTTGAACAGGGTGAAGCGTTGCAGGGCGTTGAGTTCTGACCAGGCACGCGGGCCATCGAGCCGCAGGGACTTATCCACAGCGGCTTGCCGCACGCGATCCGGCAGATACAAGCAGTTCCATTCCAATTCCTCCTGGCTTGCAGGCATTCTGACCACCCGGGTCTTGGCCTGATGGACGATGGCCTGCACGAGCAGGTGCCGATAGCGTCTCTTCCCTCCAAGTGGATCGAGGTCCTCGGTGATGAGTCTTTTGCGCGTTGCCAGATCGAGGGTTTGCCAGTCTTGCAGCGAGAGTTTGATCCGGCACTCATCAAGTCTGTAGCGCACGAGCATGGGCATGCAGCACAAGGTCTTTGCATAGTCCGATTCGAAGTTGAACAGTAGCGAACTGACCTCTGCAATTGGGGGCAGGATGTCGAGCTGCGCCGAAATGGACTGGCGCACCGCGTCGCCTAGATCTGCGATATTCATAGGGCATGGGGCAGAGCTATCGGCTAGCCGTCATCGGCGGGAGCGTCGGCATAGGGGCCCGTGCCGCTATGGGCCGATTCGGAGGACGGAATGAAGCGACCTCCGCGCACATCGAACACATGCACCTGACCCTCTTCGATCACATAGTGCCAACCGTGCAGACTGGGCAGACTGAGGTTGTGTTGCTCGACGCGCCGACGCACCATGGGGTAGTCCATCAAGCGTTCGAGTAGCAAAACGACCGCTCTCTGCTCTGTGCGGCGCGGTACTTCGGGCCCAGGGTCGGCGGCGGGCAGGATGGTCTCTTTCCCCAACGCCAGCCAGGATTTAGATTGCGGGCATCGGTCGGGGCTTCTCCATACAGCGTGCCTCCGGCCCCGCGCCCGTGAGCAGATGTGGCACGACGCGCGAGCTGCTCGTCAGACATGATCGGCCTCGCAGTTCAATTCGGATACGAACAGGGCCGGGTCGGGCCGCGGGCGGATGGGCTTGCGCCGGTCTGCAGTACCGATGGCAACGAAGCACACGGCCTGCTCGTTGTGCGCCAAGGCAAACAAACGGCGCAAGCGGGCGGTCTGCATGGCCTGACCGCTGACCAGGCCAGAGCCAAATCCATCGGCATGGGCGCTGAGCAGCAGGTTTTGAATCGCACAGCCCAGAGAGATCAACCGTTCCTGCAATGGAATTTCGGGGTGATCGTCTGTGGCGTCACGCACGATGGCCAGCGCGATGAATGGCCCGCGGTGCGCCTTGTCGCGAGCCTCTGCCAGTTCCTTGTCACTGGCGCTGGCGTCGCGCTCCCGCAGGGCCTGAGCGAAAACCTCGCCAAGTGCAGCACGGCTTGCTGCGGGCACCACAACGAAGCGCCAGGGAAGAATCTGCCCATGATCCGGCGCCGCCGCTGCGGCTTGAAAATAGGCGTGAATCTGCCGCGCATCCGGCCCTGGCGCGAACAGGCGCTTGGGGGCGAGCTGCTGCCGGGTTTGAATCAGCGTTGCCGTGAGGTCGGCATAGGCGGTGCGCCCCACGGTGCCCGGTACGGGCGTGTCGAGTATCGAGAGGGCAGACATGGTGTGACTCCGGCCGGTCTGGAGGCCTTCAGTTTTGCGGGCTGGGACAGGCAACGTCCGACGTAGAGCCCTCTGACGGGGTGGCATGCCGCTCCAAATCTTCAGCATAGAGTTGCAGCGCCCTTACCAGTGATTGTTGTCTGAGGGTCTGTGCGATCTGCGCCTGCACCGCCTCGAACGGAGGCAACTGTCCCCGAGCGATGCGGGCAATACGCACAATATGCAGGCCAAACCGAGTGCGCACCAGTCGCGGCAGCACACCCGGCTCAGCATGTTCCATAAAGGCTTGCCAGAACTCTGGCACGCATTGGTCGGCGGTGAGTTGGCCCAGGTTGCCGCCGATCTGGGCCGACGGACAGTTGGACAAGCCGCGCGCCATCTCGGCAAAGCCGCTGCTGTCGGCCATCAGGGCGTAGAGGGTATCTTCGGCCTTGTGGCGCAGGGCGTCGATGGGGGTGGAGGGTGTGACGGCAAACAGAATGTGGTCGGCCTCAACCATATCGCCCTGGCGCAGGGCGTCAGCGTGCTGCGCGTAATAGCGTTCGCATTCAGCCACGCCCGGCTCCGGCGTTTGCACATCGTGCTGCAGCACCGCTTCAAGCAAGGTTTCATCGTCACCGGCTTGAATGCCGAGTTCGGCGGCGCGCTGGCGCAGACGATCCAGCACGACTTCGGTTTGCATGTCGGGTGCGGAAATTGGGGTGTCCATTTGAGTCTCCTCAGGTCTTAGCGCTTGCTGCGAACCAGTTGCCAGGGGCGCAGCAGATAGCCCACGGAAGCGAAGCCGCTCCAGATATGTACCAGGCGGGTGAAGGGGAAGATCAGAAACAGGGTCAGGCCGAAGAAAATGTGCACCTTGAAAATCAAGGATGCATGTTCCATGTAGGCGGCTGCGGCAATGCCCTGGAAGGTGACGATGTGCTTGGCCCAGGACATGAGCGCGAGCATTTCCACGCCGTCGGTGTGCTGCGCCGACTCGATGATGGTGGACAGACCCAGCAGCAAGGTCGCCAGCAGCCACAGCAGCGTCACCCAGTCCATCGGTTTGGTGTTGGCGGCGATGCGCGGATCGCTGATGCGGCGCCAAATCAGCAACACCAGACCGATGAAAATCAGCACGCCCAGTGCGCCGCCGGTGACCATGGCGATGATCTGCTTGGTATGCGGCTCCAGCCCGAGCGCCTCAAAAAAGGCGAGCGGTGTGAGCAGGCCGAAAAGATGGCCGAAGAACAGGCCGATGATGCCGATGTGAAACAGATTGGAGCCCCAGCGCAGCGTGCCGGTGCGCAGCATCTGGCTCGATTCGCTGCGCCACAGATACTGCTCGCGGTCGAAACGCACCAGGCTGACGCCCAGAAAGATGGTGCCGGCGATGTAGGGGTAGACGCCGAAGAAAAAGTCGTTCCAGTTCATGATGTCAAACTCCTGCAGAGTGAGGTTGCGCAGCGCGTGGCATGAACTGCACGGTCTGCACGGAAGGCTTTGCCTGCTGCGGGTTACAGGCGCCGAGAAAGTCCACCGGCTCCTCGGCCCACACCGCATCGAGCCCGGCGGGAGTCCAGTCGGCGGGCAGCCCTTCTTTCTGGATGTCGCGCGGGCCGGGGGTAGGCGGCCGTGTCTCTTGTCCCGTCTGCTGTTCCACCAAGGCGCGCCAGTCGTTCACACCGCAGAGGCGGCAAACAGCGGCCGTCACGGCCACCCAGGGGGATTCCCGACGGTCGAGCGCGACGGTGAGATGCGCCACCAGGAGCGCGACCTCTTCCAGCGCTTCCCGCGCCGCGCTCGGGTCGAGAACCGAGCAATATTCGAGATAGACCGGCAGGTAATCCGGCAGCTCTTTGGCCTGCAGGTCGAGGCCGACTTCCTGGTATTGCGCCAGCAGGTCGACCATGGCCTGGCCGCGATCACGCGAGTCGCCATGCACCTGCTCGAACAGATTGAGCGAGGTGCTGCGACCGCGGTCGAAGGTGTCAACGAACTCGGCTTGCAAGTCCATCAGATCGGCGGCGGTCATATGGTCGATCAGGCCACGCAGCGATTCACGCGCAGCAGGCTGGACGGGCTCAAGTGCGCCCAGCACCGAGGCGAGATCGGCGAGATGCGTCTGCATCGCCTCGCTCGGGTAGTCGAGCAGCAGGGCCAGAGCGCGTAATTGTCGGGATAGATCGTGCATGATTACATCTCCGCTTTGATGGCAAAGGTGCGACGCTTCTTACCGCTGAACAGCGAGGGCGCGGACTCTCCGTCCGAGCAGCCGTTGCCGAAGGTGAAGCCGCAGGATCCCTTCAGGTCGAAGGCGTTTTCGGCATATTCGCGGTGGGCGGTCGGAATGACGAAGCGGTCTTCGTAATTGGCAATCGCCAGGATGCGGTACATGTCTTCCACCATGGCCGCAGGCATGCCCACCTGCTCAATGGCCGCCACATTGGCCTGCCCGTCGACGTGCTTGCCCCGCATATAGGCGCGCATCGCCAGCATGCGTTCGAGCGCCCGCTTGACTGGGGCGATCTCACCCGCGGTCAGCAGGTTGGCGAGGTATTGCAGCGGAATGCGCAGTTGCGACACATCGGGCAACGCGCCGTTGTCGCTCACCATGCCGCTTTGCACCGCGGTCTGGATGGGCGAGAGCGGCGGCACATACCAGACCATCGGTAGGGTGCGGTACTCCGGGTGTAGCGGCAGGGCGATCTTCCACTCCATCGCCATCTTGTAAACCGGCGAACGCTTGGCGGCCTCAAGCCAGGCATCGGGCACGCCGTCGCGCCGGGCCTGATCGATGATTTGCGGGTCATGCGGATCGAGGAAGATGCCGAGCTGCGCTTCGTAGAGATCCTTCTCGTTGGCCACGCTGGCGGCTTCTTCGATGCGGTCGGCGTCATACAGCAGCACGCCCAGATAGCGGATGCGGCCCACGCAGGTTTCCGAACACACCGTGGGTTGCCCGGCTTCGATGCGCGGGTAGCAGAAGATGCACTTCTCGGACTTGCCGCTTTCCCAGTTGTAGTAAATCTTTTTGT
Source organism: Thiomonas sp. SCN 64-16 (assembly GCF_001725585.1). Classification (NCBI taxonomy): domain Bacteria; kingdom Pseudomonadati; phylum Pseudomonadota; class Betaproteobacteria; order Burkholderiales; genus Thiomonas; species Thiomonas sp. SCN 64-16. The sequence continues at coordinate 6,814 of NZ_MEGQ01000048.1, forward strand.
ACGGGCAGGCCGAGATGCACATGCGCCAACCGCGGCATTTGTCCTGGTCGATCAGCACGATGCCGTCTTCTTCGCGCTTGTAGATCGCCCCCGAAGGACACGACGCGACGCAGGCCGGGTTCAGGCAGTGCTCGCACAGCCGCGGCAGATACATCATGAAGGTTTTTTCAAACTCGCCGTAGATGTCCTTCTGCATCGCCTCGAAGTTGGCGTCGCGGCTGCGTTTGGCGAACTCGCCGCCGAGAATCTCCTCCCAGTTCGGGCCCCATTCGATCTTCTCCATGCGCTGCCCGCTGATCAGACTGCGCGGACGTGCGGTAGGCGCGGCCTTGAGTTCAGGCGCCTTGTGCAGGTGCTCGTAGTCGAAGGTGAAGGGCTCGTAATAGGCGTCGATTTCCGGCAAGTTGGGGTTGGCGAAAATCTTCATCAGGATGGACAGACGCGAGCCCTGCCGGGGCTGCAGCTTGCCGCCTGCCGTGCGAGTCCAGCCGCCCTTCCATTTGTTCTGGTTTTCCCATTCCTTGGGGTAGCCGATGCCGGGTTTCGTTTCGACGTTGTTGAACCAGGCGTATTCCATCCCGGGTCGTGTGGTCCAGACCTGTTTGCAGGTCACGGAGCAGGTGTGGCAGCCGATGCATTTGTCGAGGTTGAGCACCATGCCGATCTGGGCGCGAACTTTCATTGTGTTTCTCCTGTTGGCGTGGGGTCAGGCTTGCGGTTCGATGTGGTGCGGGCGCTCGTGGCTGTAGGCCGGGCCCGCAGGCTCGTCCATCCAGTCCACCTTGTCCATCTTGCGCACGATGCAAAAGGCATCGCGATTGGAGCCGATCGTGCCGTAGTAATTCAGGCCAAAGGAGAGCTGCGCATAGCCGCCGATCATGTGCGTTGGTTTGAGCACCACGCGGGTGACCGCGTTGTGCACACCGCCCCGGGCCTGGGTGATCTGCGACGCCGGGGTATTGATCGTGCGCTCCTGGGCGTGGTACATCATGGCCATACCTGGTTTGACTCGCTGGCTGACCACGGCGCGGGCGACGAGCGCGCCATTGGCGTTGAACACCTCGATCCAGTCGTTGTCGACGATTCCTGCCTCTTTGGCATCGTCCTCGGAAATCCACACGCAGGGTCCGCCACGGCTGAGCGTGAGCATGATCAGGCCATCGGCATAGGTGCTATGGATGCCCCACTTTTGGTGCGGCGTGATCCAGTTCAGCACGATTTCCTTGTTCCCGGCGAACTTGCCAAGCACAGGCTGCACGGCCTTGAGGTTGACCGGGGGGCGATACAAGGCAAAACCTTCGCCGAAGGCCCGCATCCAGGCGTGGTCCTGGTAGAAATGCTGCCGCCCGCTCAGCGTGCGCCAAGGAATGTTTTCATGGACATTGGAGTAGCCGGCGTTGTAGCAAATCTTTTCATCGATGATGCCCGACCAGGTCGGCGAGTTGATCACCCGCCTGGGCTGCGCCACGATGTCCCGGAAACGAATCTTCTCGTCTTCTCGCCCCGCAGGCATGTGGCTGAGATTCAATCCGGTTTTTTTCGACAAGGCAGCCCAGGCCTTGGCAGAGACGTTTCCATTGGTTTCAGGCGAAAGCATCATCACCATCTCGGTGGCGTCGATGTCGCTCAAAATCCGCGGCCTGCCTTCAGCCGGGCCGGATTCACTGACCCGGCCGTTGAGTGCGCCCAGAGCTTGGACCTCCTCGCGCGCATCCCACGAAATGCCATGACCGTGACCGCCGTCTGGTTTGTCCATCAGCGGCCCAAGCGATGTGAAACACTGGCTCACATGGGGATAGTCACGCTGCACCTCGGTGATGTTCGGAGCGGTCTTGCCGGGAATGAGTTCCACTTCCCCGCGTTTCCAGTCGCGCACCTCCAGTCCCTGACCGAGTTCCGCTGCGCTGTCATGCATCAACGGGGTGAGCACCACATCGCGCTCGACGCCGAGGTGCCCAACACAGACCTCGGAAAACTTGCTCGCGATCCCTTTGAATATCTCCCAATCCGAACGTGCCTCCCAGGAGGGATCGACTGCCGCCGACAGCGGATGGATGAAGGTGTGCATGTCGGTGGTGTTGAGGTCATTTTTCTCGTACCAAGTCGCCGCAGGCAGCAACACGTCGGAGAACAAACCGGTGCTGCTCATGCGAAAGTCCAGTGTGACCAGCAGGTCGAGCTTGCCTTCGGGGGCATCTTCGCGCCACTGCACTTCGTGCGGACGTGGATCATCGGGGCCGAGTTCGCTGCCGAGCACACCGTTGTTCGCCCCGAGCAAATGTTTGAGGAAGTACTCCGAGCCCTTGCCCGAGGCGCCCAGCAGGTTGGAGCGCCAAACGAACATATTGCGCGGCCAGTTCACCGGGTTGTCTGGGTCTTCGCAGCTCATGTGCAGCGATCCGCTCTTGAGGCCGTTGACCACATGGTCTTTGGCGGAAAGCCCGGCTGCTGCGGCGTCGCGCGCCAGGTGCAGGGAATTGGCCTGGAGCTGCGGCGCAGAGGGCAGCCAGCCCATGCGCTCGGCGCGCACGTTGTAGTCGATCATGCTGCCGCCGAATGCCTTGGGATCGGCCAGGGGCGAGAGGATTTCATCGACCCCCAGTTTTTCGTAGCGCCACTGATCGGTGTGCGCGTAGAAAAAACTGGTGGCATTCATCTGGCGAGGCGGTGTGACCCAATCCAGTGCAAACGTCAGCACCGACCAGCCCGATTGCGGGCGAAGCGCCTCCTGCCCGACGTAATGCGCCCAGCCGCCGCCGGGCACGCCAATACAGCCACTCATCATCAGCATGTTGATGATGGCCCGGTAATTCATGTCGGCGTGGTACCAGTGATTGATCCCGGCGCCGAGGATCACCATTGAGGTCCCATGCGTCTTGTCCGCGTTGCTGGCAAATTCCCGGGCGATGCGTTCGACAACGTCAGCGGGAACGCCGGTGATCTTTTCCTGCCAGGCAGGGGTGTAGGGAACATTGTCCGCGTAGCTTTTGGCGCAAGGATGGGGTTCTTCGCCGAGACCACGGTCGATCCCGTAGTGCGCGGCAAGAAGGTCATACACGGTGGCGACCCTTGCGGCGGTTTGCTCCCCCCGGTCGTCCACCAGACTCAGTGTGCGGTAGGGAACCTTGCGGATCAGGACGTCGTCCTGAACATTGCCCGGATGGTGTTCGGCGTGCACTCCGCCAAAGTACGGAAACCCGACCTCGGCTGCGCCGTCCATGCGCTCGATCAGGGTGAGGGCCAATTCACATTCCTTGTCGCTGCGCGCGTCGCGCGGCTGCAGATTCCATTGGCTCCCGGCCTCGCCCTGCGCTTGCCAGCGAAAACCGATCGAGCCATGCGGCAGCACCACCTCGCCTTCACTGCCGAAGGCCACGGTTTTCCACTCGGGGTTGTCACCCTGCCCAAGCTTGTCGGCAAAATCGCTGGCGCGCAGCGTGCGGCCTGCTGTGAGCACCTTGCGCCCGTCGGGCAAGGTGCGTTCTTCCAGGCGCACCAGCAAGGGCATGTCGGTGAGGCGACGGCAATAGTCGAGAAAATAGGCCGAAGGCTTTTCGCCGAAGTGGAATTCGCGCAGGATCACATGGCCTAACGCCATGGCCATCGCCGCGTCGGTGCCCTGTTTGGGATGCAGCCACTCGTCGCTGAGCTTGGCGACCTCGGAGTAATCGGGCGAAACCGCCACGGTCTTGGCCCCGCGGTAGCGCGCCTCGGTGTAGAAATGCGCGTCGGGCGTGCGGGTCTGCGGCACGTTCGAGCCCCAGGCGATGATGTAGTTGGCGTTGAACCACTCGGCCGACTCGGGGACGTCGGTTTGTTCCCCCCAGGTCTGCGGCGAAGCGGGCGGCAGGTCGCAATACCAGTCGTAAAAACTTCCCATCACACCGCCAAGCAGGCTGATGTAACGCGCGCCCGAGGCGAACGACACCATTGACATGGCCGGAATCGGCGAGAACCCGAAAATGCGATCGGGCCCGTAGGTCTTGATGGTGTAGGTGTTGGCGGCAGCGATGAGTTCGTTGACATCGTTCCAATCCGCACGCACAAAGCCGCCCATGCCGCGCAGCTTCTGGTACTCGCTGCGCTTGGCCTTGTCCTGCACGATGCTGGCCCAGGCATCGACCGGGCCCAGGGTCTTGCGCGCCTCGCGCCACATTTTCATAAGGCGGCCGCGCACCATCGGGTACTTCACCCGGTTGGCGGAATATTGATACCAGCTCGCCGAGGCGCCGCGCTGACAACCCCGCGGCTCGTGGTTGGGCATGTCGGGATGGGTGCGCGGGTAGTCGGTCTGCTGCGTTTCCCAGGTGACGATGCCACCCTTGACATAAATTTTCCACGAGCACGAGCCGGTGCAGTTCACGCCGTGAGTGGAGCGCACGATCTTGTCGTGTTGCCAGCGGCCGCGGTAGGCGTCTTCCCAGGTGCGGTCTTCGGTGGTGACCTCGCCGTGGCCATCGGCAAACTTGGGCCGGGATTTGGTGAAGTGGGTCAGGCGGTCTAGAAAATGACTCATGATGGTCTCCGTGGGTTCAGGGTATTAGCAGGGCATCGGGGCGTTCTTGCGGCTGTAGTTCCACCAAGTCACAAGCACGCACAGCACGTAAAAGGCGATGAAGCCGTACAGCGCAGCCTGCGGGCCGCCGGTCATGGCGATGGAACTGCCGTAGCTCTTGGGAATGAAGAACGCGCCGTAAGCCGCGATGGCCGAGGAAAAACCAATTACCGCAGCCGCTTCCTTGTTGGCGTCTTTCACTGCCTGCTCCTGCGCAGCAGGGCCTTGTCCGGCAGCGGCGCGCGTGCGGTCGGTGAGGAAGATGACCGGAATCATGCGGAAGGTCGAGCCATTGCCAATACCCGTGGTAGCGAACAGCAGCATGAACGCGGCGAGAAAGCCGGTGAAGTTGCCGCCCGTCCCGCCTTGCGGCAGGAAATACAACACGGCGACGACGCCCAGCGCCATGAGAATGAAGTTCCAGAAGGTCACGCGCGCGCCACCGAGCTTGTCGGCCAACCAACCGCCGACCGGACGTATGAGGGCGCCGACGAAGGGGCCGAGCCAGGCATAATCGAGGGCGTCGATACCCGGAAACTGCGACTTGATCAGCAGTGGAAAGCCCGCCGAGTAGCCGATGAACGAGCCGAAGGTGCCGGTGTAGAGCAGGCTCATCAGCCAGGTATGCGAGCGCCTGAAAATCACCGCCTGATCGGCGAAGGATGCTTTGGCATCGGCCAGATCATTCATGCCGAACCAGGCCGCCAGCGTGGAGGCGATGATGAAGGGCACCCAGACAAAGCCGGCGTTCTGCAGCCAGAGTTGAGTGGTCTTGCTGCCCGTCACTGCGGTTTGCGGATCCCCGCTGAGCACGCCATAGACCGCTGCGGTGATGACCAGCGGCACGATGAACTGCACGATGGACACCCCCAGATTGCCCAGCCCGGCGTTCAGCCCCAGCGCCAGGCCTTTTTGCGCCTTGGGGAAGAAAAAGTTGATATTGGCCATCGATGAGGCGAAGTTGCCGCCGCCGAAGCCGCTGAGCAGGGCCAGAATGACAAAGATCTCATATGGGGTCGAAGGGCTCTGCACCGCGTAATAGATGCCCAGCGCGGGCAACAGCAACGAGGCAGTGGAAATCGCCGTCCAGCGCCGCCCGCCAAAGATCGGCACCATGAAGGAATAAAAGATGCGCAGCGTGGCGCCGAACAGGCCGGGCAACGCTGCCAGCCAGAACAACTGATTGGTGGAGAACTTGAACCCCACCTGCGGCAGCTTGACCACCACCACAGACCACACCATCCATACCGCGAAGGCCAGGGTCAGCGCCGGAATGGAAATCCACAGATTGCGCTGCGCGATCATCTGCCCTTCGCTTTTCCAGAACGCGGGGTCTTCCGGGTTCCAATGTTTGATGACCTGACTGGACATGTTGTTTCTCCTGGAATCTCAATGGCGATCGGCAGCAGCAGGCTGGCCGTGCGACAGGCCGCCTCCAGATGCTTTGGGGTTGTTCGATGGGGAAGTCGGCTTGAATACATCGGTGCGGCGGACCTCGGTGAAGAACATCCACACCAGCGAAACCGAGACCACGCCATACATCAGCATGAAGGCCGAAGAGCGAACGCCGGTGAGGTCGAGCAGCACGCCGAACAGGATGGGAAGAAGAAAGCCGCCCATGCCGCCTGCCAGCCCGACGATGCCCGAGACCGTGCCGATATTGGCCGGATAGTCGTCGGCGATGTACTTGAACACGCTGGCCTTGCCGAATGCGAAGGCGATGCCGAGGATGAACATCAGCGCGGTGAAGGCGTAGACATTCAGGCCGATGTGGAAGGTCGTCGGCCCGCCGGTGGTCTGCACCGTGAACTGGGTTTGCGGGTAAGACAGCAGAAACAGCGCCACCCAGCTCACCCACAGCACCCACCAGGTCACGCTGTGCGCGCCGAACTTGTCGGACAGCCAGCCGCCCACCGCGCGCAACACGCCGCCAGGCAACGAAAAGGCCGCGGCCAGCATCGCGGCCACAGGCAGGCTAAGTTTGTATTCACCGACGTAGTACTGCACCATCCACAGCGCCAGCGCCACATAGCCGCCGAACACGATGCTGTAGTACTGGCTGTACTTGAGCACGCCGGGATCGCGCAGGGCCTTCAACTGATCCATGAAACGGGTCTGTCCCTGCACCACATGACTTTTGTCGTGGTGGCTGAACACCCAGAACAGAATGACCGTGCCGAGCATGACCGCGGCATACACATGCGGCACCATGGTCCAACCGAAAGCCACGACCAAGGCCGGGGCGACGAATTTGTTGACCGCGGCTCCGGAGTTGCCTGCGCCGAAAATGCCCATCGCCAGCCCCTGGCGCTCCTTCGGAAACCAGCGGGCCACATAAGGCGTACCCACCGAGAACGAACCTCCGGCCAGACCGATGAACAGACCGATGGTCAGGTATTGCCAGTACTGTGTGGCATAAGACAGCATCCAGATGGGGATGACGGTGGCTGCCATGATGGCGGCAAACACGATGCGGCCGCCGTAGCGGTCGGTCCAGATGCCCAGCGGCACGCGGATCAGCGAGCCGCTGAGCACCGGCATGGCGGTCAGCAGACCGAATTCGGTGGCGTTGAGCCCGAGGGTTTTTTTGATGGGGATGCCGATGACGGCAAACATCATCCACACCATGAAACACACCGTGAACGCCCAGGTGCTGACGATCAGCACCGACCAGGCTTGCCGGTTGTGTTGCTGCACATTCGCGACCATGACGAATCTCCTTATCGATAAGGAGACTCTAGAAACCGCTGGTCTTTTGCGGTATCGACCTGAAGGCGGATAAAGGCGCTGGGCGCCCTGCTCCGCCGAACTACTCCGAAAGAAGGAGGGAAATCCCGTTCAGGAGCAGATTCAGTGCAGTTGCACCAGACGGCCGGAGTGATCGAAAGTCAGAAAATGGTCGATCTGGCCCATGCGAATGTTCTCGATCAGCTCGGTGAGGGTCTGCTCCACCTCTGCGGAGTCGGGAATCGCCTGGTCTGGAAGGGCCTGCGTGGTGACGAACACCATGTCCCAGGGTGTGCCAGTGTGCCGAGACTCTTCAACCAGCGTTTCGAAATCCGGCAGGTCGTCTGGTGATTTGTCCACCGCCATGACGGGCACGAGCGCGCCGCCACCGCCCGCCGCATGACGGGCGCGCTGCGCCGGACTGGCATCTTCCGGTAGTTCGATGGCAGCAAAAACAAAGTACAGACGTTGCGGCAGCTCCTGTTGTTTTGCGGCGTGCAGGAGATCGGAGAAATCGGCGATTTGCATGGTGTAGTCCCGAAGAGATAGAGATCAAACCGACAGGCCGTGTTCGCTGGCATACACGGCGATCTGCACCCGCGAACTGAGGTCGAGCTTGCGCAAGATACTCTGCACATGCACCTTCACTGTGGTTTCAGCGATGTCGAGTTCGCGCGCGATGACCTTATTGCTTGCGCCGCGAGCGATGGCGGCGGCGATCTGGCGCTCGCGGGGGCTGAGCGGCGTTTTCTCGCTCTGCGCGTTCGCCGGGAGGGCTTCCTTCGCGGAGTCCGTCGTTTCTGGAGCGATGAAGGCTTGTGCAAGTTTTGCGGTCATGTCGGCGCCGATGACGACTTCTCCGCGCAGCGCACGCTGAATGCCGCCGATCAGCTCGTCGGTCTCGCAGGTCTTGAGCAGATAGCCGCTAGCTCCGGCGCGCAGCGCCGCGCCGAGGTCGGCCGCCTCTTCGCTGACGGTGAGCATCAGCACGCGGCTGGCCGGGGCGGCCTGCCGCAGACTCTCTACGGCGTCGATGCCTCGAACGCCCGGCAGATGGTTGTCGAGCAAAATGATGTGGGGCTGCAACTGCGTGGCCAGCCGTAGCGCCTCGCCCGCATCGCCGGCCTGGCCGACCACCTGCATGGCAGGCGCTTCACCGAGCAAGGCCACCAGGCCGCGACGAAACAGCGCATGGTCGTCGACCAGCAGAATGCGGATGTCAGGTGGCATAGGGAGAAATCTCGGTGTTTCGTGTTGCGCGTGCAGACGCGGCGGCCGGGAATTCCGGCAGTTCCAAGGTGACGCGCACACCGCCTTTGGGCTGGGCTTCGATGCTCAAATGCCCGCCGATGGCGGCAGCGCGCTCTCGCATGATCTGCTGGCCCACATGGGCCTGTCCATCCTGGGCGATGACCTCCGGATCATAGCCACGGCCATCGTCCGAGACGACAAAGCGCCAGCGCGGCAGGCTGTCCACCACCAGCCGGGCCTGCGTGGCCTTGGCATGTTTACGAATGTTGGACAGCGCTTCCTGCACGATGTGCAGCACCTGAATCTGCACGTCCGGATCGAGCGGCTGGCCATGCCCGTGAAACACCAGGTCGACGGATAGACCGCTTTGCAGCTCGAACTTCTGCACCGTGCTGCGCAGCGCCGGCTCGATGTCCTGCTCTTGGGTGCGGGTGCGAAAGTGCAGCAGCAGCTCGCGCACATCGGCCAGACTTTCCTTCACGCCCACTTCGAGCTCGCTCACCACCTGTTCGATCTTCCCCACCTTGCCCGCCTGCAGGGCCGTGCGCAGCAATTGAAGCTGAATTTTCATGAACGCCAACGATTGCGCGATGGAATCGTGCAGCTCGCGTGCGAGGAAAGCCCGCTCCTGCGACACCGCGGCCTCGCGCTCCAGCGCGGCGCTGCGCAGGCTTTCCATCGCGGCAGCCAAGTGGCCCGCGAGGGTGTCGAGCAGGGCATGCTGCGCTTCATCGGCGGATTGCTCGGCGTGGAAGAACAGATCGATCTCGCCGAGCAGGCGCTGCTGCGCCCGCACGGGGATGCTCAGCAGCGTGGCATAGCCCAGACGTTCACACGCCACGCGCCCAGGCAGCGCCCGCCCTTCGGGCTGGAGCCGGTGAAACTGCACGATCTGCGGGCCGCCGTGATGCTGCGCCTGCCCGCAAAAGCAGGTGTCCGACATCAGACACTGCTCTTCTTCGGCCAGCACCGCGGGCAAGCCATCGGAGGCCAGCAGCAGGTAACGGCGCGCTGATTCATCGGTCCAGCGCAAGGCAGCAGCATCCGCCCCGGCGATGCGCCGCACGACCTGGACGAACGACTGCGACAACTCGTCCAGGCTCTGTGCCTTCGACACCAGCGCACTCACCTCATACAGCGCCGCAAGACGCTGCTGCTCGGTGCGCAGGGCGGCCGTCTTTTGCCGCACCCGCTCCTCCAATTCGTCATAGACAGCCTGTAGTTGTCCGGCCATGCGGTTGAACCCGATGGCGAGATCGCCGAGCTCATCGGTGGTATTGATGTCGACCCGTGCCGAGTAATCACCCTGCTCAAGCGCTTGCACGCCGCGACTGAGGCGCCCTACCGGATCGAGCACAAATAGGTAAGCTGCGTAGAACATCAACAGCGCTCCGATCACTACCAGAGCGGCCAGACCCATCTGAAACGCGTGGAGCACAGTCGTCCAGAAATCCAGGCGATGCTCTATGGAGCTGACGAAAGCATCGATTTGTGTGACGAACTGGTTAACTTCCTCTCGCGGCACAGGGTGGGCTTGTGATGCGCTTTCCCAGCGTGGCTGCAAACTCTGCCAGTGCGCACGCACGGCGTCGTAGCGCTGGCGAATGATGCCACCCCAAGGAACATAAAGAGGTCGCGACGGGCTGCCCGCGCGCAGCAACACAAGATTGTCCTGGATAAGCTGCAGATCGGAGGAAAGTTGGGTGTCGTCGAGGTCCGTCGCGGACAGCGCCACTTTGTAGCTGAGCATGCGCAATTGCCCGGCGACGTTAACCGCCGCTGCGCCGCCCTCGAGATTCCAGGAAATCCATAAGGTCGCTCCAACGGACATCAGCGACAACAGCAGGAACGTCCCTGAGAATAGGGCGATTTTGGCGGTGAGTGTCCAGTTGCGTTTCATGACGGCATGGCGTGCGGTTCGAGCGCAGATTGTCCCCGCAGGGCGCGATCCTGTCGATTTGGCGACGGTTTGACGTGTATCAGGAACGCAGCACGGTTTCTGGTGTCCCATGAAAACGTCCTCAGACGTGCTTCGTTCGCGTCAGACTCCCAGAGGGGATGAGGCAATTTTGGGCGGTTTGGCATGTTCTCGTAAAGCGAAAACGGAAGGCAAACCGATTGCTATGACTTTCGAGCAGAAAAAATTCCCCAATCATCCAGCACACCCTGAACGCATTTGCTGGGGATGTAGCCGGTACTGCCCGGCCGACTCCATGCGCTGCGGAAACGGCTCCGAGCGCACACAGCACCCCGTTGAATTACTAGGTGAGGACTGGATGGACTTCGGTCTTGACGCAAAAGAAGCAAAAAAGGCAAAGTAAAGCAAGGCGCGACGTTGAT
>NZ_MEGQ01000049.1:0-17453 GCF_001725585.1 Thiomonas sp. SCN 64-16
TGTAGTTGAACGAGACGAAACGACCCATCTGGAAGGTGCCAAAGCCGCCCTTGAGGCCAATGATGCTCAAGCGCCCCATGAAGTTTCCGCCAGAACAATAGCTGCCGCCAGCCTGATATTGCGCGCCTTGGCTGGTGCCTTTGTAAACAGAGTTGCCGCCTGAATCATTGCCATTGGCGCAGAATCCAGTTTCAGCTGTGAAGAAGGCGCTGAGGCCACCGCCCAGATCTTCCGTACCCTTGACGCCGATGCGAGAAGTGGACTGCCCACCAGAACCGAGACGGTTTACGCTGGTGTTGTCATAGCTCAGATGCTCGACACCAAGGTCGATGATTCCGTAAAGCTGCACTTTGTCAGCTGCCATGGCGGCACTGCTGAATGTTCCGAGTAGGGCCATCGCCAATAGGGTTTTTTTCATTGCCATCTCCAGATTGCGGTTTGAAATTGATTGATTAGAAATGGGCGTCTAGCGCGCCTCAATTCAAATTTACCGTGTGTGATCCGGGCGTCTGATGAATTAATACTGGCGCATGTATGTTTGAGGTATCGATTTGTATCTTCCGCACAACATACCTGACGCTGACGATGGCCAATACCCTACGTGGACTATCTGATTTCAACGCTGAACGTCATCGTCGCCGTCTTTTCCAGCATGGCGCTGGCCGAGCAATATTTGGTGTGCGAGAGCTCGACAGCGCGGCGAACCATGTCTTCGCGCAGATTCACCCCTGTCACGACAAAGTGCAGATGAATGCGGGTGAACACCTTGGGGTCGGTCGCGGCGCGCTCGGCCTCGAGCCGCACGGTGCAGCCGCGCACATCCTGCCGCCCCTTCTTGAGGATGTAAACCACGTCGTAAGCGGTGCAGCCGCCGGTTCCGGCAAGCACGACTTCCATCGGCCGCGGCGCGAGGTTGTGGCCGCTGGGCTCGCCAGGTGCGCTGGCCGGGGCGCCGTCCATGCGTAGCGTGTGGCCGGTTTCGGTGTGGGCGGTGAAGGCCATGCCGTCGTTGCCTTGCGCGTCTTTTCCTTCCCATTGCACGGTGCATTGCATCGCTGTTTCTCCTGTTTCCTATTGATGGGTGTTGCGATTGTCGGCGGTTCTGCAGGGTGCCTACAATTGTTTGCATGGCTACCGTGACCTTAGACACGCACAAATTCATTCGCAAATTGTGCGTATCGGGCATGCCCGACGCTCAGGCCGAAGCGGTGGCTGATGCTTTTCGCGAAGCGCAAGGTGAGGCAGATCTGGCCACCAAACCGGATTTACGCGAACTCGAACTGCGGTTGACGATCAAAATCGGCGGCATGCTGGTGATTGCAGTCGGCGTGCTAGCTGCAGTGCTGAAATTGCCTTAAACCCGAATTTCGTTGACTCGCGTCAATTTCGATGTGGGTGACAAAGACGCGCAAAGGCAGATTCCCGCCGAAATCCAGAAAAATTCAATTATTTTTCAATGACTTACGCATCGAATAAGTGAATGCTTATTTAACAATACCATGATGCACGGATGGGCTATGCAAGATACATAAGCATCCTCTAATATTGCATCACGCGTCGAGTTTGACGCACCAATTGTCTCCTCCACCTCCTCCTTTGGTGGATTCTTACCCGGGCCGATGTTCACCATCCGCCCGGGTATTTTTTTGTCCGGTTTTTCATAGCGCCCAAGCCAGACCTGCCACAGTGATGTAGCGCAGGCTGCGGCCGAGCAGCATCCACGCGGCGCAGGCCCAGGCGTTGATGCGCAGCCAGCCGGCCACGACCACGAGGGCATCACCGATACCAGGCACCCAGGCGAGCACGGTGATGGGCGCGCCCCAGTGGCGCACTTGCGGCGCCCAGCGCCAAGCGTCGGGGGTCTGCCAATGGCGCACCCAGCGGCCGAGCGCGTAGGTGGTCATGCCGCCGAGGGTATTGGAGGCGGTGGCGACGAGCACAGCCAGCATGGTGTGTTGCGGCTGCGCGGCAATCACCACCAGCAGCACGGCTTCGGAACTGAAGGGGATGAGGGTGGCCGCCGCAAAGCTGAGCGCCGCCAACACGTAAAGCCCTCCCGGTCCGGAAGCGGACTGCAGCAATTCATGCCACATACCGAGGGCGGCGCCAGCCCAATCGGGCGGCATCAGCACTGCCATGCCTGCAAGGTGCGATCAGCGGGGTTCATAGAATCGGTTCTTTTGCTCTGGGAAGATCCAAATGGCCGCGAAGCATACCGACTATCTGCAGCGTATTTTGAACGCACGGGTGTATGACGTGGCGATTGAATCGGCGCTGGAGCCTGCGCGCAATCTGTCGCGCCGCCTGCACAACAAGGTGCTGTTCAAGCGCGAAGATACGCAGCCGGTGTTCAGCTTCAAGCTGCGCGGGGCGTACAACAAGATGTCGCGGCTGACCGAGGCCGAACGCAAGCGCGGCGTGATTTGCGCGTCGGCGGGCAATCACGCGCAGGGCGTGGCGCTGTCGGCGCACCGGCTGGGTTGCCGCGCGGTGATTGTGATGCCAGCTACCACGCCGAAGGTGAAAATCGACGCGGTGCGCGCCTTTGGCGGCGCCAGCGTGGACGTGGTGCTGCAGGGCGACAGCTATAGCGACGCTTACGCCCACGCCCTCACGCTGCAAGACCAACAAGGGCTGACTTTCGTCCACCCCTTCGACGACCCGGACGTGATCGCGGGCCAGGGCACCATCGCCATGGAAATTCTGCGCCAGCACCAGGCGCCGATTCATGCGGTGTTTTGCGCCATCGGCGGCGGCGGGCTGATCTCGGGGGTGGCCGCTTACATCAAGGCGGTGCGGCCGGAGATCAAGGTGATCGGGGTGCAGACGGTCGATTCCGACGCCATGCTGCGCAGCTTGCAGACGGGTCGCCGGGTCACGCTGTCTGAAGTGGGGCTGTTTTGCGACGGCACGGCGGTGAAGCAGGTGGGGCGCGAAACCTTCCGCCTGGTGCGCGATCTGGTGGACGATTTCGTGGTGGTCGATACCGACGCGGTGAGCGCCGCAATCAAGGACGTGTTCGAAGACACCCGCAGCGTGCTGGAGCCCTCTGGCGCGATGTCGGTCGCGGCCGTCAAGGCCTATTGCGCGCAGCATCAGCTCAAGGGCGAAACCCTCGTGGCCGTGACCTGCGGGGCGAACATGAATTTCGACCGCCTGCGCTTTGTCGCCGAGCGCGCCGAGGTGGGCGAGGCGCGCGAGGCGCTGTTTGCCGTGACCATTCCCGAAAAGCCGGGCAGCTTTCGCCGCCTGTGCCGGCTGGTGGGTGCGCGCAATGTGACCGAATTCACCTATCGCATCAAGCGGCCGGAAGAAGCGCATGTGTTCGTCGGCCTGACGGTCAACGGCCGCGAGGATGCGCAGAAAATGGCGCAGGCTTTCGAGCGCGCAGGCTACGGCGTGCTCGACCTGACCGACAACGAACTGGCCAAAGTGCATGTGCGCCACCTCGTCGGCGGCCCCGCGCCGCGTGGCGCGCAGGGGCAGAGCATGGCGGAAAACGAGCGCCTGCTGCGCTTCGACTTTCCCGAACGACCCGGCGCACTACTGCGCTTTCTCGACGCGCTCAGCCCGGACTGGAACATCAGCCTGTTCCACTACCGCAACCAGGGCGGCGACAGCGGCCATGTGCTGGTGGGCATTCAGGTGCCGCCCGCAGATAAAAAGGCGTTCAGCCAGTTTTTGCAGCAACTCGGCTATCACTACACCGAGGAAACCGACAACCCGGTGACGCGGTTGTTTTTGAATTGAAAAACTCCCGCCTGTGCAAATCGCTCAGGCGGGAGTTTCATGGTTTAGCCGCGCTCAAGAGGCGTAGTCGAGCACCGGCTTGGGCAGTTTGATGAGGAACAGGCGCGAAGGCGTCTCCCACGGTTTGCCGCGGATGATGCGATAGGTGTAAGCGCCCGGAGCGGTGCACTTGCCCGTACCCGCCAGGATCTGGCCGCTGGCGTCCATTTCGCAATCGTCACCTTTGAGGATTTCGCCGTTCGGGCCGACGATTTCCGCCGCAAGGCCGAAGTCGTTGTCGTTGGCCACAGCAATCGTCTGCGCGTCCACCAGGGCCATGCCCTCGGTCTTGCCGGATACCCAGCCAAAGCCGCTGCCTTCGACCATATCGAACAGCAGGGTCTTTTTCACCGGGATGATGCCGCCGTCGGTCAGCGCCTTGAGCGAGGTCTGATACTCGGGCTCCAGGCCGTTGATGGTCTTGCCGGTGAGGTCGGTCGCGCCGCTGAGGTCGATGAGGAAGATCATGTTGTGATCTTTGCCATCGGCTTGCGTGCCGCGCTCGATGATGAGGTAACGGTTGTCGTCGAGCGCCACGAGGTCGCCGATCTTGGCGTCCTTGTTTTTGCTGTAGGGAACGGCCCCGCTGGCATCGGTGAGGGGATACGCAAACATGCGGGTGCCGCCGCCCGACTGAATTTGCACCAGGCGGGTGAACACCGCTTTGGTGGTTTTCTGCGTTTTGCCGTTGCTGTCTTTGGCGTCATCCATCTTGAGAATGCTCTGCACGCCGGCCAGCAGATTGCCGTTGGACGCAAGCGCAATGGCTTCGATGCCGCGGTTGGGTTGGCGATACTTGACGATGTCGGGCAGGCCGCTGCCGGGCGCCAGCTTGGTCTCGATCTGGCCGCTGGCGGCGTTCACCTTGAACACGAAGGGGCCGTACTCGTCGGTCATCCACAGCGACTTGCCGTCGGGCGTGGCCGTCACGGCTTCGGGGTCGATGCCGTGCACGTCAAATGCGATGCCGCCCTGCGCGTTTTTGAGAATCTGCAGGGTGTCGCTGACCGGCGTTTCACCCGTCGATCCGACCGTGCCCGGAGGAATGGGGCGGCCGCTCATCGCAGCGCCGTCGAGGTCCTTGAGCGGGGTGGTGCTTTCCAGCGTGGCGCGACGGTTGCCCTTGCCGGTGCCCACAGTCACCACGCCAAACTCGGGATTGAATGCGGGCGCGGGAAACGACTTGGTCGCGGTGGTGCTGCCGTCGGCGTTTCGCAGGTCTGGCGAATCTCCGTTAGGGCCGCGATCCGTTATCACCCAGAACTGCAGATTGCCCTGCTTGTCCACGCCCTTGAGAGCCAAACCCGAGCCCAGGCTGATGGGGAAGCCTTTGGGGAACTCGGCCTTGATGTAGTTCTGATTGCCGGGATAGGGCACGTTGAACCGGCTCTGGCTGCCGATGGCGTACTTGCTCACGCTGAGCTGCGCGCCCTGCGCCGCGCCCGCGCCCTGGTAAGTGAAGGTGCTGGTGACGGTGCGGCCAATCAGCGAGAGCGAGTCTTCGAGGTGCGCCTTGGCGTAACGCGGATCGGTGAGGCTGAGCTTAAGATCGGCGAGTTGCTGCTGGAACAGGGCGGTCAGTTGGGTGCGGTCGGACAGATCGCACTTGATGTTGGCAAATCGCTGGCGCACCGCATCGCGAATGACGATGCCGTTGTTCGGGTCGCGGTCGTCATCGAGCGCCTGCAGCAGTTGCGCGGTGTTCTGGGTGCGGGGGGCGTCTTCGCCCTGTCCATCGAGGTCGCCCAGCGCCACCACATCGGCGCCCTTGGCACGACCCAGCAAGACGCCGCCGAGCTTGAAGGTGACGGTCTCGCCGGATTTGTAGAGGAACTGCCCCGCCGCGTTGGTCTGGCGCGGGGTGGCATTGCTATCGGTGGTGTAGTCCACCCCGGCCACGGCGGAGTCGAGAAAGACCCCGGTTTGCACTGCGGCCTGCTGGTCAGGCGGGTTGGACGCGGTGGTGGTACCCCCGCCGCCGCAGGCTGACAAAGAGAGTGCCGCGGCAACCGCCAGGGCTAAAGCAGATTTGGGAAATTGCATGGCTCGACTCGCTCAAAAGAGAAAGTCGAGACCATAAGTTGCAAATGTGACATTTTGTTTAATGTGCGATCCGTTCCGCCCTCAGCGCGGGAACAGCACCTTGTGCTCGCCGTACTCCGAAGGAAATCCACGCAGCACGGCCTGCGCCAGCGGCAGGGCCACCGAGGCCAGACCGCGTTCGTAACCGCCGGTGCTGGCGTGCGACTGCCAGATCAGCGCGCCAGTGGCGGTGTCGCGGATTTCGAGCGAGAGACTGCGCTCGTAATAGTTGGGCGGCGGCATCCAGCCGAACATGCCGCCTCCCCAGCCGCCCCAGCCTCCGGGAAAATACACCGCGCCGTTGGGCAGTAGCACGGGCGGGGGCCAGACCGAGGGGCCGTAGGTAGCTTCGAGATCGAGACGCACGGTGTAGGCGTAGCGCGCGGTATAGGGCGCCGGCGTGCCCAGCAAGGGCACCATGCCGGCCTGGGTCATGGCGTCGAGCACGGCGGTCTGCAGGGTGTAGGCATCGGCGCTGTCGGCATTGCCGGGCGCGGCCTGCACCTGCACCTTGGCGCCCACCAGCGCTTGCGGCGCGGGGTTGGGGGTGACGACGGTGGCGCGCAAATCTGTCAGGCTAGCGCAGCCGCCGAGCAGCAGCGCGGGCACCAGCAACAGGCCGATACGGGCGGAATGCCAAAGGCGGGTTAGGCTGTTAGGTGAGCGCATGGCCTGTTCTCCTCTACTTCAAAACCATTGGACGGATTGTGCGCGCGGGAGTTCGCCTGCGCCGCTGCAAGGTTCCGCATCAAAGGCGATGTCGCCCATCGGGTCGGGCACACCCGTGGCCCGCAGGCTCGCGAAATCGAACAGGCTGCGGTCGGCCAGGTGCGAAGGCACCACCTGCGTGAGCGCGTTGAACATGGTCTGCGCGCGGCCCGGAGATTCGCGTTCCCACTGCCGCAGCATCGCCTTGACCTGTTTGCGCTGCGCATTCTCCTGGCTGCCGCACAGGGTGCAGGGAATGAGCGGAAAGGCGCGCAGCTCGGCCCAGCGCTCCAGGTCGGCCTCTTCAACATAGGCCAGCGGCCGGATGACCACATGCCGTCCATCGTCGCTCACCAGCTTGGGCGGCATGCCCTTGAGCTTGCCGCCGAAGAACAGATTGAGGAAAAAGGTTTCGAGGATGTCGTCGCGATGATGGCCCAGCGCGACCTTGGTGGCGCCGAGCTCACCCGCCACACGGTACAGAATGCCGCGCCGCAGCCGTGAACACAGCCCGCAGGTGGTCTTGCCCTCGGGAATGATGGACTTGACGATGGAATAGGTGTCCTGCTCCTCGATGTGAAAGGGCACGCCGCGGCTCTTGAGATAGTCGGGCAGCACATGCTCGGGGAAACCAGGCTGCTTCTGGTCGAGGTTGACGGCGACCAGGTCGAAGTCGATTGGCGCGCGTTCACGCAGACTCAGCAGGATGTCGAGCATGGCGTAGCTGTCCTTGCCGCCGGACATGCAGACCATCACCCGGTCGCCCTGCTCGATCATGTTGAAGTCGACCACAGCCTGCCCGATGAGGCGGTGCAGCCGCTTGGAGAGCTTGTTGTTCTCGAACCCGGCCTTGTGCAGCGAGCGGTAGGTGGCGGCGGCTTCGGCGGGAATCATGGCTGCAAATCCTTCACATGGAACACCTCCACGCCCACGCTCTCGCAATCGGGATAGACGTCGGGCTTTTCGGTCGACACCCGCACGGCCTTCACCCGCGGATGTTCGAGCATGATGCGCGCCACGTCGTCGCACAGGGTCTCCTGCAGATGAATGTGGCCGCGGGCAATGCGCGCGGCGATGACGCTGCGCATGAAGTCGTAGTCGACCACTTCGTCGAGCTTGTCCTGCTGCGGCGTGGACATGGCCAGCGGAATGAACAGATCGACATTGATGAGCACGCGCTGCTCGGCCCGTTTCTCGAAGTCGTGCACGCCGATGTTGATGTTGACCTCGTAGTTCTGCAAGAACAGGCGGCGGCAGGCGCGCAAGGCGGGGTGCGACAGGGCACTGAACATGATGGGATTCCTAAATTGAAGGGCTGGCCTGCTCGCGCACGGCGAACAACACATCGCGCCCGGTACCTGCCAGATGCTGGCCGCCATCGACCAGCAGCGTGGTGCCCGTCATGGCGCGGGCCTGCAGCGCGAAAAGCACGGCCTGGGCCACGTCTTGCGGCGTACTGCCGCGCTGCAGCGGGGTGCGGCTGTGCACACGGGTGAACTCATCTTCGGTCATCGGGCCTGAAGGCAGCATCAGGCCGGGCGCCACCCCCACCACCCGCAGCGTGGGCGCCAGCGCCTGGGCCAACGCCACCGTTGCGGCCTGCAGCGCCGCCTTCGACAGGGTGTAGGAGAGATAGTCGGGATCAGGGTTGCTCAGCTTCTGGTCGAGCAGATTGACCACGCAGCCCTGCGCATCTCGCGCACGCAGATGCGCATGCAGCGCCTGCGCCAGCAGCACCGGCGCGATGGTGTTGACCTGGTAATGCTGCTGCGCCGCCTGCACGCTGAAATGCTGGGCATCGTCGAAGGCGAACAGGGCGGCGTTGTTCACCACGGCGTCGATCCGCCCCAGCGCCGCCACCGCCTGCGGCAGCAGGGACCGAACCGCGGCGGGGTCGAACAGGTCCGCGCGCACGGCATGCGCACGGCCGCCCAAGGACCGCACCTCGGCGCAAACCTCCTCGGCGGCCTGGGCCGAGCGGTGGTAATGCACCGCCACATCCCAGCCTTGTGCCGCAACATGCTGGACGATTTCCCGCCCCAGCCGGTGCGCGCCGCCGGTCACCAGCACGCAGGCTCGTGAACCGTGGGATGGCGAGGCATTGGGCTGCATGCTTTCTAGAATGAACAGATGAACGAACAGCCGACAAGTCTACCGGCACCCGCCCCTCTGGCGCTGGAGCGCAGCGCGCAACTCCTGGCGCAATTGCGGGCCGCGCTGCATGCGGGCGGCGGCTGGCTGCCTTTCGATGCCTACATGCAGCAGGCGCTCTATGCCCCGGGGCTGGGCTATTACACCGGGCAGGCGGGCCAGTTCGGCGACTTCGGCAGCGACAGCGACTTCGTCACCGCGCCCGAACTCTCCCCGCTGTTCGGCCGCACCCTGGCCACTCAGGTGGCGCAAGTGCTGCAGCACCACGAACTGCACACCGTGGTGGAGTTCGGCGCGGGCTCGGGTCGGCTCGCCGCCCAGGTGCTGGGCGAACTCGATCAACTGGGCTGCGCCCCTCGGCAATACGCCATTGTGGAAGTCTCGGGCGCACTCAAACATCGCCAGATGGACACCTTGCGCCACGCCGTGCCCCACCTGTTTGAGCGCGTGCAGTGGTGGCCTGCCCTGCCCGAAACCTTCGAGGCCGTCGTCATCGGCAATGAAGTGCTCGATGCGATGCCCGTGAAGCTGCTGCACAAGCACGCCAACGGCTGGATGGAGCGTGGCGTGGCGCAAGAGGGCGACGACCTGGTCTTCGCCGACCGCGCCACCACCCTGCTGCCCCCCGCGCCCGAAGCGCAGGCGCTGCCCATGGGCACCGTAACCGAGATCCACCCCCAGGCCCTGGGCTTCGTGCGCACCCTGGCCGACCGGCTCTCGCGCGGCGTCGCGCTGTTCATCGACTACGGCTTCCCCCAGCACGAGTACTACCACCCGCAGCGCCACATGGGCACGCTGCAGGCGCACTACCGCCACCGCGTGCTCGACGACGTGCTGCTGTGGCCCGGCCTGGCCGACCTCACCGCGCACATCGACTTCACCGCCATCGCGCTGACCGCGCAAGAAGCCGGGCTCGACGTGCTCGGCTACACCAACCAGGCCCATTTCCTGATGAACTGCGGGCTGCTCGACCGGGTTGCCGACGCTCTGGCCGCCGGCCCCGAACCCGTAGCCCCGAGCAGCACCGCCGCCCTATGCGCCACCACGGCCGCGTCCGGCGGCTCGCATTACCTGCGGCAGACCGCCGCCGTCAACAAGCTGTTGGGCGAGAGTGAAATGGGCGAACTGTTCAAGGTCATCGCCCTGGGCCGCGGGGTGGACGCGCACGCCCTGCGCGGCTTCGCGCGCGGCGACCGCACGCATACGCTGTAGAGTCGATCATGCGCTGGCTGATCATTTTCATTCTCGCGTCCATCGTGTTTTCGGCGCTGCTGCCGCATCTGCGCCGCTTCGGCATCGGCCGCATGCCGCTGGACTTCACCGTCAAACTATTCGGCCGGGAATGGCTTTTTCCCTTCGGCTCCAGCATCCTGCTGTCTTTCCTCGCCTACGTCATCGCGCGGCTGGTGTAGAGGCGGCGAAAAACGCAACTGCATTCAAGACGCCTTGTGCGTGATTGAGTACGGTTTCCCACTGACGGAAGCTGCAAGCCTTGCAGCCCGATTCGTGCGGAGACTCTCTTGAAAAAATGCGTGTTGATCATGGACGGCAGCTTGCCCGTCGGTTTGGTGGCGAACACCGCCGCGGTCCTTGCCATGAGCCTCGGTCGGCTCCACCCCGAGCTGATCGGGGCGGACTTGCCCGATCAAGACGGTCAGATTCATCCGGGCATCACCACCATCGTCCTGCCCGTTCTCAAAAGCCAACCGGAGCAAATGGCGAACATTGCCCGACGCGCACGAGAACTGCCCAGTAGCGAGGTTCTGGTGATCGACTTCACCTCCTTGGCACAGCAGGCAAAAACCTACGGCGATTACCAATCAGCCTTATCCGCAACGCAGGCAACCGCGTTGCGCTATGTCGGTCTGTGCCTGTTTGGCCAAGCAGCACACATCAAGTCGTTGACCGGCAGTCTGCCCCTTCTTCGGTGAGCCATGTTGAACACGCCTGATCTGATTGCGCTGGTTCGAGAACTCGCGTTGCCTTTGGCGGGTTTCGCCGTGGTTACTTCGGCATCTCCCGGCCCGGTCAATGTCATTGCCGCCACATCCGGAGCGAATTTCGGCTGGCTGCGCACCTTGCCGCATGTTTTCGGAGCCACGTTGGGCTTCACTTCTCTGATTCTTGCGATGGGGTTTGGCTTGGACTCCGTCCTGCGTCACACCGCTTGGCTGCACATGGCGTTGAAAGGGCTCGGGGCGACCTTTCTCACCTACATCGCCATCAAGCTATTTATGGCACGGGCAGACGCCACGGCCAGCGCACGATTGCGAAAAGCCCCTTCGGCACGACAGGGACTGCTGGCGCAGTGGACGAACCCGAAGGCCTGGATTGTTGCGGCCACTGGCATCGCAACCTATACACGCACAGGCGATGCCTATATCCCAAGCGTCCTGCTGCAGGGCGTCATCTTCACCTTGATCTGCTTGCCATCCATCGGCGCATGGGCGCTCTTCGGGCACGCTGCGAAACACCTGCTTGCCTCACCCAAGGCGATTCATCATTTCAACGTCAGCATGGCTGTCTTGCTGCTGATCTCCATCGTCGGCGTGTTCTTTTGAGAAATGCTCCGCAGAAGGGGCCTGTCGGTTCAGGCTCTGGAACCGTCCTGGTGTCACACCAAACACCTGTTTAAACGTGCGGGTGTAGTGAGGTTGATCTGAAAAATGCAGGGCATGCGCCGTCTGCGCAATGGTCAGGCCGGAACGCAAGAGGTGACGGCTTTTAAGCGCACGGAGTTGCCGCAAATAGGCTCCTGGCGTCAGACCAACCTGCTGCCGGAATGTGCGAATCGCATGCCAGCGTGTGTGTTGGGTTGCGCTTTCAATTTCCGCAAGGACCAGAGGTTCGCTCCACTGTTGATCCAGCGACTGACGCAGTGCATTGGAGGGTGGACGGGCCGCGCCAGGGGATGCTGTACGCAACCTGGCGGCGAATGCCCGCAGCCACTCGCCCAGAGACACGTCAGGCGACATCACCGCGCGAGCATCAGAACCGATGGCAAAGGCCCATTCACCGTCCACCCAGACCCGCTTTCGACCGGCGTGAATCAATCCGGGCAATTCGGGTGCATGGGCCTCCAACACGTGCGCCGCAACGTAAAACACCCTGTATTCAACGGCCTCGGCTGTTGGAAGACTTTCATGCACCTCGAAAGGCGGGATGGCGAACACGGCTCCAACCGGTGCAAGCTGCATTTCGCCGCGAGACTTAAAGGTGCAGTTCCCTTTGACCACAACGCCGAACGACCAGGCATCGTGAAAGTGCGGCTCCAAACCCCGTCCGTCCATGCGGGCCTGGATCTTTTCCACCTCGGTACATGGATCCGCGTTCCAGCGGGTGATCTGTTTCATTGTGTGCTCGCTGTCTTTCCAAGAGCGGCGAGAACCGCCCCAAGACGTTGCCGCCAAAAATCGTACTGGAAGCAAGGATAGCGATCAAACGGTTGCTGTGATGGGTGTTGGTTTCCACAACCGCCACGCCGCCGCGCCGATGGCCAACTGAGCGATCAGCACCAGCGCCACGCACCCGGCCCAACCCGCGTGCGCCCAGACCCAGGCCGGGCCGAAAGCGCCGACGCTGCCGCCCACGTAGTAGCACAGCACATACAGCCCAACGGCGGCTGACCGCGCCTGGCCCGCCAGCGCGGGCACCTGCGCCGTGGCCATCGACTGCGCGATGAACACGCCGCCGGAACTCAGCGTCAGCCCCAGCACGATGGCCCACACCGGACTGAGCAGGGTCAGCAACATGCCCCCGCTGCCTAGCACTACCGCGGCGACGAACACCCGGCGCTTGCCAAACGTCCAGGCCAGCTTGCCCGCCAGCGGCGTGGCCACCATGCCCACCAGATACACGGTGAACAGCAGGCTCAGATCCTTGAGGTCAAAGCCATAGGGCGGCGCCGCCAGATGAAAACTCACATAGGTGAAGGTGCAAACCTGCGAGAACAGAATGCCAAAACCGATGGCATAGGTGCCGAGCAATTTGGGGTTGCGCAGATGCAAGGCAAACCCAGACAGCGCCGCGCGCACCCCGCCGCGGCTTGCCACAAACCGGCGCGATGCGGGCATGCCGCGCGCGATCAGCAGCAGAAACAGCAGATTGATCGCCCCCAGCACCACAAAAGCCCCCTGCCAGCCCGCGTGCGCGGTGACCATGCCCGCGATGAAGCGTCCGCTGAAACCGCCAGCCACCGAGCCCGAGATATAGAGCGCGGTCACTGCTGGAACCTCGGAGGCCTCCCATTCCTCGCTGATATAGGCCACCGTCGCGGTGAACACGCCGGGAATGCACAAGCCTTCGATGGCCCGCCAGATCAGCAGGCCGTGCAGCGAAGTGGCCGTAGCCGCCAGCAGGGTAGACAGCCCCAGCCCCGCGAGCGACACCAGCAGCACCCGCTTGCGGCCGAAGCGGTCTGCCGCGATGCCTGAAAACGGCGCCGCCACCGCGACCGCCAGGGTGGTGAAGGTGATGGTCAGGCTGAGCTCGGCCACGCTGGCGTGGAACACCGACTGCAGGCTGGGCAGCAGCCCCTGCGTGACGTACATGGTGAAAAACGCGCACATACCTGCCGCCGTGACGGCGGCGCGGCGCAGCCACTCGGGCGGGCCTGCGGCATCCTGAAGCGGCGGGGACAAGGCGGTGGTGGACATGGTCGGGATGATTCAGGGGCGAGACGGCGAAGACCAGCAGGCCCTCTCACATCACAGCTTAAGTCCGCCTTTTTGATATGTGAAATATCATTTTCTAAAACTTTGATCTGTTTTCGATATGGACTTGCGCCATCTGCGCTACTTCGTCGCCGTGGCCGAAGAGCGCCACTTCACCCGAGCCGCGCAGCGCCTGCACGTCTCGCAACCGCCGCTGAGCCAGCAGATCCAGGCGCTGGAAGCCGAGCTCGGCGTGCCCTTGTTCACCCGTGGGCGCGGCGGAGTGCAGCGCACGGCCGCCGGCGACGCCCTGCTGCCGCTGGCGCGCAGCATTCTCGACGCGGTGGAACACGCCGTTGCGCAGACCCGGCAGGTCGGCCGCGGCGAGACCGGCAGGCTGGCGGTGGGCTTTGCCGGCTCGATGCCCTTCACCGATGTGATGCCCCGGCTGCTGCGCGACTTTCGCGCCGCCTGGCCGCAGGTCGCGCTCGATCTGCGCGAGCAGCCTTCGCAATCGCAGATCGACGACCTGCTCGCGCACCGCCTCGATCTGGGTTTCATCCGCACCACGCAATTGATGCACGACCCCCGCCTGTCCACCCTGGTGGTGCAGCGCGAGCCCTTGTTGGCCGCTCTCCATGCCGACCATCCCCTGGCAGCGCGGGCCAGTCTGCGCCTGAACGATCTGCGCGATCAACCCTTTGTAATTTACAGCGCCAGCCTGGGCGCAGGTCTGCGGCAACAGACGCTGGCGCTGTGCGCCCAGGCGGGTTTTAGCCCGCACATCGCGCAAGAAGTGCACGAGATGCCCACCCTCATCGGGCTGATCTCGGCCGGATTGGGCGTGGGCATCGTCGCTGCGTCGATGCAGCGCGCCCAGTTGCCCTGGGTCGCCTACCGGCCGCTGGCCGATGTGCAGGCCAGCACCGAGGTGCTCTTGGTGTGGCGGCGCGATGACCCGCAGCCGCCGCTGCGCAACTTCATTGCGCAGGCGAAGGCGCTGTTGCCGCAGGCTGCATCTGCGCCCGCAAATCCTGACGGAACTGACGCAGCCAGTCCTTGACCGCGCGCTCGTTTTCCAGCCCCATGCGCATGAGGATTTTCTGCCCCGCCGGGGCGGCTTCGAGCGCCGGGTCGGCATAGGTGTAGAGCACCTTGGGCTGGCGCAACAGCACCGCACCCTGCGGCTCGGGTGCCTGCAGCAGATTGGCGATCACGGCCAGCAGGCGGTCGTTGAAAGCGCTTTTGGGATGCCCCAGCTCGCGCCACGCCTGCTCGCACAGCGGGTAGAGCTGCACATAAAGCTGCGCGGCGCGCTGCGGTGAGATGGCGGTGAGCATCTGCACATAAGGCGCATAGCGGCGGGCATTGTCCGGCGCGATGGCCAGATCGACCCCCTGCCCCGTGGTGCGCAGCACGCCGGGGACGGGATGCACCGGCCAGACCTGCTGCGGCACGGTCTGCCGGGTCAGGTTGTCCACCGTGGCGACGAAGTGCAGGATGAGATGGCGCGGCACCAGCCAGGCCAGCCCAGGCTTGCCGAGCAAGGCGCCGAGCTCTTGCAGCACCGTCGCATCGCTGTGGTGCAAGGCGGGCAGCGAGGCCGTGCTGGCGGGCAGTTGCAGCGGCGCTGATGCCACCGGGGCCACCGAGGCCGCAGGCTGGGGCGCACTGCTGGGCGCGGCGGCCGCGCTGCTTGTCTTTGCGGGGGCGGAGGCTGCCGTGGGTACAGCGGCCGTATGGCCCATCCAGGCCTGCGTCCACTGTTGCAGACGCCCGCGGTTGGCATAGCCCAGCACGGCCAGCGCCACGATCAACAACACGGCCACCAACCAGCCCACGCGGCGTGGCGGCGGTGGACGCAAGGGATCGTTGGACGGGGCAGACTGCGGCATGGCGACCTCCGGAGAACATGTCGCCTCAGTATGCCAGCATGCGCTGTAAACAGGTTTTACCGCGGGGCTTTTACGAAGGAATCAAAGCACCAGCACGGCGCGGAAATCGTTGACGTTGGTGTAAGTCGGCCCTGGCACCAGCAGGTCGCCGGTGGCGGCGAACAGGGTGTAGGCGTCGTGGCCGTCGAGCACGGCGCGGGGGCTCAGCCCGGCGGCGCGGGCGCGGGTGAGGGTGTCGGGCGTGATCCAGGCGCCGGCGTTGTCTTCGCTGCCGTCGATGCCGTCGGTGTCTCCGGCCAGCGCCCAGACGCCCGCCTCGCCGTCGAGGGCCAGCGCCAGGGCGAGCAGAAACTCGGTGCCGCGCCCGCCCTTGCCGGGCGTGCTGCCTTTGGCCACGGTCACGGTCGTCTCACCGCCGGAGAGGATGACGCAGGGCTTGGCGAAAGGCGTGCCGTGACGCGCCACGCTGCGGGCCAGCGCCGCATGCGCCAGCGCGATGTCGCGCGATTCGCCTTCCATGTCGTCGGCCAGGATGTGCGCGGGCAGACCCGCCTGCGCGCAAGCCTCTGCCACGGCTTGCAGCATTTGCCGCGGGGTGGCGATGAGTTCGACGCGGTTGCCGCTGAACACGGGGTCGCCCGGCTTGGGCGTCTCCAGCGCGCCGCTCAGCAGCCCGGTGCGGATGCTCGCGGGAATGTCGATGCCGTAACGCTCGATGATTTCCAGCGCCTGCGCGCAGGTGGTGGGATCGGGCACGGTGGGGCCGCTGGCGATGGTGGCGGGATCGTCGCCGGGCACATCGGAGATCAGCAGCGTGAGCACCCGTGCGGGCGCGCAGGCGGCGGCGAGCCGTCCACCCTTGATGGCCGAGAGGTGCTTGCGCACGCAGTTCATCTCGCCAATGGTGGCGCCGCTCATCAGCAGCTCGCGGTTGATGCGCTGTTTGTCGGCCAGGCTCAGCCCCGCGGCGGGCAGAGGCAGCAGCGCCGAGCCGCCGCCGGAGATGAGGCAGACGACGAGATCATCGGCGGTGAGAACGCCCCCCACGCTCGCTTGCGCTCGCTGCCCCCCGAGGGGGCTCTCCCCGCCTTGAGGCGGCTCGGCGGCGGTGAGACCCTGGGTGAGCGCCAGCATGCGCCGCGCCGCCGCTTCCCCTGCGGCGTCGGGCACGGGGTGCGCCGTTTCGACCAGTTCGATGCGGCCCGGTTTGCCGCGCAGCGCGGGGGGGACATAGCCATAGCGCGTCGCGACCAGACCGGAAATCGGCGCGTCTTGCGGCCACAACGCGTCGAGCGCCTCGACCATGGCGCCGCTGGCCTTGCCCGCGCCGATCACCAGGGTGCGGCCCTTGGGCGGCGGCGGCAGAAACGGCGCCATGACTTCGCGCGGCTGCGCGCGGGCCACGGCCACGTCGAACAGGGCACGCAGAAAGGCGACGGGCTGGTCGGCGGCGCTGGGCAGGGTCATGGGGCAGTCGCAGCGGTCGTCTCAGGCGTCCGGCGCAATGGTGTGGTGGCTCATCAGCTCCACCGCACGGCACAGCGCGGAGTGATCGAGCCCGTCCATGCCGTTGGCGGCGCAGGCCGACATGAGTTGCTGCGCCACGGCCGTGTTGGGCAGCGCCACGCCGAGTTGCTTCGCACCCGACAGCGCCAGGTTCAGATCTTTCTGGTGCAGGTTGATGCGAAAGCCCGGCTGGAAAGTGCGCTTGACCATGCGCTCGCCGTGCACTTCGAGAATGCGCGACGCCGCGAAGCCGCCCATCAGCGCCTGGCGCACCTTGGCCGGATCGGCCCCGGCCTTGCTGGCGAACAGCAGCGCCTCGGCCACGGCCTGGATGTTGAGCGCGACGATGATCTGGTTGGCCACCTTACAGGTCTGACCATCGCCATTGTCGCCGACCAAGGTGATGTTCTTGCCCATGAGTTTGAACAGGGGCTCGATCTTGTCGAACACCTCCTGCTTGCCGCCCACCATGATGGTCAGGCTCGCGGCCTTGGCGCCCACTTCGCCGCCGGAAACCGGCGCATCGAGATACTCGCAGCCCAGCGCGTTGATTCTGCGGGCAAAGTCCTTGGTTTCCACCGGGCCGATGGAGCTCATGTCCACCACGATCTTGCCCGGCGTCAGCCCCTGGGCCACGCCATCGTCGGCGAACAGCACCTTTTGCACATCG
>NZ_MEGQ01000050.1:0-17433 GCF_001725585.1 Thiomonas sp. SCN 64-16
CAGCAGCGTCGGTTGGCCTTTGAAGCGCTGCTCGCAGCGGTGGAACAGGTAGGACAGCACCGGCAGAACCACCTTGTCGCCCTTGTTCATCAAGTGTTCCATCTCGAACACCTGGAACGGGTCTTCAGCCAGCGCGTCGGTCTCGGCGTCGAGCAGATGCCCGGCCGCGCCGCTGATCGTGTAGTAGCTCAGCGCATCACGCAGCTCCGCATCCTGCAACTGGATCAGGAAGTTGGTCATCGTGCGCTGCGCCATCGCGTCGGTAGACTGTCCGAGTTGCACAATCGCGCGGTAAATCTTCTGGCGATGCTCCGGGATGATGCGCACGCCTTGCAGTTCGCACAGTTGCTCGATCCACTCGGCTGCCCAGGCCTGTTCGTTCGGCTCATGGCAGCGACCCAGCGGGCAGAACGCCAGTTCGCCATGCCCACCGCCGATGTCGTAATGCTGGCCGCCAGCGCCCCAGCACAGAGGCAGCATGGAATAACCTTTGTCGAAAGCAAAAACCTGCGCGTGCTTGTAGCGGAACTGCTGTGCGACCAGCGTGGCAAGCAAGGTGGACTTGCCCGAGCCGGTCGGCCCAAGAATGACGGTGTGGCCCAGGTCGCCCGCATGCAGGCTCAGGCGGAACGGGGTGGCCCCGTCGGTCTTGGCATACAGCAGCGGCGGGCTGTTCGGCGGATAGAACGGGCAGGGATTCGTGTCCGGCCCGGCCCATACCGCGGTGAACGGGAGCATGTGCGCCAGATTCAGCGTGTTGATCAGCGGGCGGCGGACGTTCGCGTGCGTGTTACCCGGCATCGTGCCCAGATAGGCTTCGACGGCGTTCACGGTCTCGATACGCGCGCCGAACCCGGCGTTCTCGATGATCTTGCGCACTTCGCGGGCGATCTCGTCCAGGGTTGTGCTGTTTTCATGCGCAAGCAGGATGACGCTGGTGTAATAGCCAAAGCGCACCGCACCAGACTGGTTCTCGCTGATTGCAGCTACGGCGTCCTCGGTTTGCTCGACCGCGTGCATGTTGAGGTGCGTCGCCGCGCCGCCCGACGCTTCGCGCACCAGGTTCATCATGCTCTTGCGTTTCTGTGCCCACTTGCTGCGGTACGAGTTCAGCACCTTGTCGGCCTGCGCCTGCGACAAGTAGATGAAGCGATTGCTCCAGCGGTAGGCCACCGGCAGGCGCGACAGGAAGTCCAGAATGCCGGGGGCGGAAAACGCCGGGAAGCCTTCGACGGCCAGGCACACCATGGGGCGGCCATCGAGGCGCGGCTCGAAGCCCGTGGTGAGGTCATGCTGCCCGATCACGGCGTCCAGGTACATCGGGACTTCGGGCATGCGCACCAGGCGCGGCGTATTCAGCGTCACGCAGGATTCGAGATAGCCCAGTAGTTCGCTGGAAACTGCGCCGACTTGTTCATCCACTGCGTCCGTCATGCGCTTGATCTTGACGACCGTGGACAGCCGCGATTCGACTTCGCGGATACCGTCCTTGAAGCGCTGCAAATTGCGCGCAGCCACGCCGGTTTTCTCGCCGCCGTCAATGAACATCGACGCGGCTTTGTCGGCGGCGTCGGGATCGGGGAACCAGGAGATCGTCAGCGCGAAGCGGCTCTCGAACCCTGCGTGCTGGCCCTCATGCCGCGCACGGCGCATGTCGTCGATCAGGCGCGTGGTGCGGTCGGGGAACGCGCCCGACTTCGGGTAGCCGGGGGCCTGCTGGCGGATGGCGTCGCAGTTGACGACCCAGCCGTCGTCGAGGGACAGAGCATTGTTGATGCGAGCCGCCATCGCGCCCAGTTCAGCCTTTGTAGCTGAATCCAGATCGGGGCCCTGATGCCACCAGCCAGCAAGCAGCGCGCCAGCCTTGGTCAACACAATGCCATCGTCGACCAGGGCCGCCCAGGGCAACAGGTCGGGCAGACCGGCGGCACGGTCACGGAATTCTTTTAGAGCGAGCATGTTGATCCTTTTATTTCCACTCGCGCGTCTTGCCGAACGGCGTGGCGCGACCGGGGTAGAAGCGTTTGTAGGCAAGCGAGCGACGCCCGGTCTTGGACAACTGCGGGTCAAAATTGGCAGCGCGGGACAGCGCCCAGGCGCCCAGCACCCAGAGGCCGATCCCGAGGGCGGCCGCCCACAGCTTGGCAAGCGAAAACACGAAGACCCCGGCGAGCGTCATCAGGCCGAGCACCAAGGTGCGCTCACCGCCCAGCATCAGCAGCGGGCGGTTGAGCGAGCCGTGGATCGGCGCGGAGATGTCCTGATCGTCCACGGCGGCGCCTCAGATCACCGCGCCCGACAGCCCCAGGGCCGACAGGAACTTATTGCCCATGACGATCATGGCCACGCCCAGCACGACGTACAGGGCCTTCTTGGCGATGCCGCCCAGTTCTTCGCCGAACACCAGGGCGGCGCCGGCAGCGAGGAAGGCGATGACGCTGATGCCGGTGGCGACGGGGCCGGTCAAGTCGTTTTGCAGGGTCTGGATGGGGGTGTCCCACGGCAGACCGCCCGATGTCGAGGCGAACGCCTCCATAGTCGTTGCTGCGAACACGGCGGCAGCGAGGGTCAAGCGACGCACAACGGCGGCGCGCAGGTTACGGATGGTGGAGAACTTCATGGCTTTGCCCTTTCAATGAATTAAGCCAGATCGGGGACGCCCCCCTTGAATGGATATTCACGGGGGCGGCGGTGCTCTCAGCGCGGCGGCGGATCACGCGGTGGAGCGGGCTGGCGCGGGCGGGATGGACTGCGCTCGACTTCGATCTGCGCACGTTCCTGCGCGACGATGTGTTGCAGGTCTTCGTCCTTCACCCCGACCCCGAGACGCACAGCCCGGCGCGCGGACTGCTCGCGGAATGCGGCGTCTCCCGTGATGTAGGTCTCGCCACCGAACTTCTGCGCGGCAAGTTGCAGACCTGCGTCGATGGTGTCGACGTCTGGAACATGGACATCCACGCGCGGACCTGAGTCGGTCATGCGCACCTGGCCTGCCTGGTCGTGGTACTCGATACGCTGATTGCGCCGATCGATCTGGATTCGGGCGTCTTCCAGGGCAAAGGCTTTTCTTGCCCCTGCTGTTGGGTCTTGCGGCACGCCGCCGATCGAGCCGCCCTCGGCCGCCGCTGCCCGCAGCGGATCGAGGTCTTCTCCCTCGAAGCCGTTTTTGCTCTTGTTCTTCTGCCGCCCCTCGCGGTACTTGATGCCGCGCAGCGCCGATGCCGCCGCCTCGTCACCCGCCATCGCTTGGCGTTCCAGCCAGCCCACCCAGTCCACGCGCGGCGCATCCTTGGTCAGCGACGTGCGTTCGGCTTTCTGCCGCTTTTGCAATTTCTGCCGCCGGATCACGGCTTCGGCGGCCCACAACCCTTGCGCGATCTGCTTGCTGCCGTGCTCTGTTGTGAGTTGCGCGATGCGCGCGGGCTTGATGGCCTTGAGTTTCTGACGGAGCGCTGCGCGCTCGGCCTGATGATGTGTGCGCAGGCTGGAAACCAGTACGCCGCGCGCCTGCTTTTGCGTCGCCTGCTCGCGCTTGAACGTGTCCGCCAGTTCCTTGCGCGCAAGGGCGCGAGCTTCGCGCTTGGCTTGCCGTTCTGGCGTCGATCCCGTGCGGCCTGGAATCTCCCGCAGACCCGGTTCGGTTCCGGCGCGCACGCCGTCGACGAAGCGGGCGTAGGTTTTCGCGGGCTGCGCCTGGACGGCGGAAAGATCGGGGGCGAGGAAAGATGTGCCGAACTTCTTCTCCAGCCGACCCAGGCTCAAGGAGTAATGCACGCCGCTGGCCTTGGTGCTGGTGGCGCGGCCGTCGGGCAACCGGGTGTCGATCCCCAGCCCGCCGCCGCTCAGTCGCAGCGCGCAGCCGCGCTCGGCCAGAAGGTGATGCAGTTCTTCCCAGGAGCGTGCGGACAGCAGTTCGTCTTTGGCGCGCCTGTTCAGCCACTCCGAGAGGCTGGGAACGCCGGAGTGGACTTCCGCTGCGCGTGCGCCAGGCGTCGGTGCGCGGTCAGTCTTGCGCAGGCCAAGCTGCTCTCGCTGGCGCTTGCTCAGGCGCTGGATCGCGCCGTCGATGACGACATGCGGGCCTTTGTCGTGCGCCCAGCCCTGCATCAATTCCAGTTCGCGGCACGCCTTGTCGAGCACCAGAAAATCGAACTTGGGCGGGCCGGAAAGGTTGAGTTTTTCGGGGTGAACGCGATTTGCCAGGATGTGGATGTGCCAGTGGTGTTCGCGGTCGGTGTGCAGCCCCCATACGGCCTGGTTCTCATCCATACCGAGGGCTTTGAGCGTGTGCGCGGCTGCTTCGCGGCATTGTTCCGACGTCGGGAGTTCGCCCTCGCGCCAGGAGATCGCATAGTGATAGAACGGGTTGCTGGTGAACCGATTGCGCAGGCGGCCTGCTTCTGCGGTGTAGTCCATCATGCGGATCGCCAGGGCGCGATCCAGCGGGTCAGCCAAGTCAAGGTCGCCTAGCTCCAGGTTGAAACTGCCGCCCACGACATCGCGCTCAAGCGTGTGCTCTTCGCCCCCCTCGCGGAAGATGTACTGCAGGCCGTGGTGCGCGGAAACGCGCCCGCCACGCTCGTTCTTGAGCTTGATGACCTTGGCGAGCATCAGGGGATCCTGTTGGCCTCGCGGTCATCGGCATCTGGCGCATCGCCAGCGAGCCTGTCGGCGTGCTCAAGGACGGCTTGCATGGCCGACCAGTGGCGCCGCTTTTCCTCGTTCGTCCAGTTGGACTCTTTGGGGTAGAGGCTCTTGAGCATGGCGCCAAGGCGGCGTAGCTCGAACACGGCGCTTTCGTCGACCCGGCTGACGATGCGTAGCTTGCCGCCTGACAGGGCGAGATCGCGCACGAAGACGCCGGGGCGCATGCCCGCCTGCGCAGCATGGGCGTTGATGGCGTCGATTTCCGCGCGTGTGCACCGAAAATGAAAAAAGAGTTCACGCGGCTTGCGTTTGGGTTTGTTGTTTGAGTTCATGGGCAGTCCCCATTGCTGTTGTCATGGGGATATGCGAGCGGACGGCAGACCCGGGCTCAAGCGCCGCCACCAACTGTCGCCGCGAAGCGGATCGGTGCCTTGCAGCAGGCGACCTTTTCAAGCCAGCCGCTGGACGTGGAACCCGCTGCTGGCCGACCAGCCGCGCACGGCAGCAACCTCCTCGACCTGACGACCATCTGCGGTGCGCTTGATGGACACGACGATATTGACCGCCTCGGCGATCAGTTCGGGATTCGGGGGAACGCCAGCCTCCTGGATGAGCTGGCCGATGCGGATGAGCGCGGCGCTGGCGTCGTTGGCATGCACGGTGCCGACACCGCCTGGGTGGCCGGTGTTCCAGGCCTTGAGCAGGGCCAGGGCGCTGCCGTCGCGCACCTCGCCCACCACGATGCGATCCGGCCGTAGGCGCATCGTGGCGCGCAGCAGGCGCGTCATGTCGGTGTTGTCGCTGGTGCGCAGGAACACGACGTTCTCGGCACTGACCTGCAATTCCCGGGTGTCCTCGATCACAACGACCCGATGACCGGCATCGAGTTTCGCGACGGCATCGAGAACGGCATTGGCAAGCGTCGTCTTACCTGTACCTGTGCCACCGCTCACCAGAATGTTCTGCCGAGCAGCGACGGCCTCCTGGATCGCCGCGCATTGCTCGGCAGTCATGATCGCCTTGGACACGTAGTCGTCGAAGGTAAAGACCAGGGTCGCCTTCTTGCGCAACGCGAAGCTGGCTCGTTCGACCAACGGCGGGATCAGGGCCTCGAAGCGGCTGCCATCGATCGGCAGTTCGCATTCGAGGATCGGGCGCTCAGGGGTCACCACGGTGTCGAGCATCGCGGCGACGGTGTTGACGATGGTGAGCGCCCGCACGGCGTCAACCTGCCCTGCGCACGCCATGCCCTCTCCGAGGCGATCCACCCACAGGGTGCCGTCGGGGTTCAGCATGATTTCAACGACCTTGGGGTCTTCGAGTGGGGTGAGGATTTCTGCGCCCATCGCGCGCCGCAGGGCCTCACTTTGGCGCGCCCTGGATGTTGTTTGCTCATCTGCCATTTCTTTCGCCGACGCCTGAATGTTGATGAACGGTTATCACGCTGGGCGGCGAAGCGGTGAATGTAATAGTGTGTAACTTTGACTGAGCGCGCCACGAATTGATTGCGGTTTTTTGTTGTTGTTGACGTGTTCTGATGTTGTTATTCGACTATTTATTTCTGATTATATCGCGTTATTTGACGATTATTTATGTGGTGTGGACATAATTGCCTTGTCCTTGTTGCAATGTGGTCACTGAAACTTATGGGTGACCAAAATGAACAAGGCTGAAGAGCGCGCTCTGGCAATTATCCACAACCTTCCATCCCCTGCCGTCGGGTTTGCTTGGCTGGGAATGTGCAAATCTCCGACCGCCTTTTTGAAAACCTGGGCGCTCGGGCGCACCGGCCGCCGCTTGGCAATGATGGCTGCGCGCGACAAAAAAACGGCGTCGCGCTGCGGCTTGGTGGTTGCGCGGCACGCTGTGATTGCCATTATCAAAATGGCAAAACAAATCAAATCCCAGGGCGCGCAATTTATCCATCATTTTGTCAGTTTTATTGTGCTGCTTGGACTTTGGGCTGCTCGTGCAGCGGCTGAAGAAGTGTCTGGGGTACCCCTCGCGCGGCAGCCAAAACTTAATGTTGAGCAAGAGTTTCAACTTCCGGTCTGAATACAAAAAACCAAATACCAAACTTAAAAGGAGTGAAGTCATGAAATTGGAGTCCAAGAATCAGCTCGTCGGCACACCCCTTCGCGACTGGCCGCCACAGGCGCTCTTGTTGGAGTGCCAACGCGCCGCGCGGCTGTGGGCTGACACAGAAATCAATGGGTGGCGGCCCTTCAAAAGCGGCGGTTCTCTGGACCAGATGGAGGACCGCGCGCAGGAGATCCTGGTGCGGGTGCTTGATTATCTAAAAAAGAAGCCGACCGATGACAAAATCAATCAGGTCACTCTTTTTTACCAGGTCGCAAAATATTGCAAATATGGGATTGTTCAAAGTTGTTATGCAGTTGGGACCGTTCCGTCTGATTCTGGTGGCGATGATGAAACAGAATGTGGTTTGGGAGATGCGGGCAATTACCAAAATGACAGCGAAGAAGAATTCGGGGGCGAGATAAATGACGATGGCGGTGAAAATAGCTTGAAACTCTTGCTTTGCAGGATTGGTGTCGGCGAGGCCGACCACGCTTTGTTTGAAACAACGAGCCGTGACTGGGGGGATGCGACCGGTCTCTCTGAGCGGACACACCGCGAAATGAAGGACATGCGGCGGCGCGAAATCATTTCAAAAATAAATTCGGCAGCAAAAGATGGGAAAGATGATGCAGCCGCGCTGGCCCGCCAAATAGCGCGAGGAAAACATAAATCCGTCGCGCAGAAAATGTTTTATGTTGCCACCACCAAGGACGGACTGAGCGCCACCATCATCCAGGACAAGGAACCGGCACCAAAGCCCGGGTGGGCCCGCTTTCACTGGGTCGGTTCCGAGCAGGGAGAGGATGAATATGAGGTGAGGGAATTCGAGCCGGGCGGCATTTGGACTTATAAATGCCGGGTTCGCGTCGATTCGGCATCCTCGATGGCTCCCGGTAAAGTGCTCGACGCATTTCTGCTCTGCACCGCCTGATCACCATTTCACAGCCAGCCCGCCGCAGTTTGGAGAGAGAGGGCTGGCCTGCGGCGTCCAAGTCACAACCGGGCGCACAGGTGGCAGCACGGTGACGGTCGCATCTGCGGTGCTGACCGCCCATCTCGCCATTTTCCCTCCGGGGATAGCTGGCACGGTCACCCCGGCTTTGTCGAAGACCGATGCCCCATATCCCGCGCCAGTTGAGCCGTCCAGCTTGCCCGTGTTGTAGGCGGACAGCGTGGCGCGAAGATCGCCGGATCGTTTCCAGCCATCGAGCAGCACACTCTGCGCCGCACGCAGGTTCTCACAGGGCTGCAGCGCCTGATCGACGGTCATCCCCAGCCCCTGCAGATTGCGGCTGTTGATCTGGGCCAGCCCGATGTCCACTGAATGACCTTGCGCGACCAGATCGCGGGCGAGCTGAGCCGCGTCGGCGTGGCTGGCTGGCCGATAGCTCCGGCCGGTCGTGTTGTCATGCAGCGCCAGCGGGTTCCCCCCGCTCTCCTGCTGCACGATGGCAGCCATCGTCACCGGCGCAATGGCTGGAGCGCACTCATATAGTAGAGCCGCAGGCGTCATTTCATCTGCTCCCACTTCACCCCCAGCTTGCCGCCATCCCGCCGATCCGGCCACCATGCGCCCTTGCAGGCGCCGCAGCGGTAGTAGGGCTTGCCGGTCTTGGTTTCGTTCTTGAAGGTGTTCTTCTTGCGGGCCGGGCAATTCGGGCCGGTGGCGAATGGCTTTGCCGCCCCTTCGCCTTGCGGTTTGTCCTCGAAGCGCTTGCCCGGTTTGCCGCCCTCGTCGCCAAAGGCGGCTTCGCAGTCTAGGCAGCGGTGATATGTGCTCCCAGCCTTGCTGGTGCGCTTCGCACAGCGCGCGCCGCCGCATGCTGGGCAGGTGTGCATGGCCACCGGCGCAGTCCCAAGCTGGCCATCAAGCAGCTTGCGGGTGGCGTCGCGCACCGTGCCGATCTGGTCGGCCATGAAAGCATCGAAGGCCAGTCGCGCGCTGGCGACCGCCGCAAGAGCATCCTCCTGCAGCGCCGTGGTGCCGGGGTCAGCAAGTTCCGGCGTCACCTTGCGCAGCATGTCGATCAGCTGCGCCCCGCGTGCTGTCGGGTGGATTTCCTTCTTGCGTCGCTCGGCGTACTCGCGGGCGATCAGCACTTCGATCATCGATGCCCGCGTTGCCTCGGTGCCCAGGCCTGAAGTTTCCTTCAGGCGCGCCTTCAGCTTGGGATCGGTGACCAACTTGTGCACGCCCGTCATCGCGGCAATCAGCGTGCCGTCGGTGTAGGGCTTGGGCGGCGTGGTGCGCTTGGCAATGACTTCGCCGCGCTCGCATGTGCGGGCCTCACCCTCTCGCAGATCGGGCATGGCGCTGGGCTGTTCATCGCTGTCTTGCCCCTCGTCGTCGTCTTTGCCGCCTAGCCGCGTCCAGCCGGGGTCGAGTACGACACGCGCAGCGGCGCGGAACGGCAGGCCGTCGATGTCGAACAGCGCTTCGCGCGTCTCAAATTTCTCGGGAGGCATGAAAAGACGAATGAACGACTCGCGGATCAAGTCAAACACGCGCTTCGCATCGCTGGACAGACCAGCAGCATCCGGGCTCTGTCCGGTCGGGATGATGCCGTGATGCGCCTCGACCTTGGCGGTGTTCCAGGCCGCATGCTTGCGCGACGCATCGATCCCCGCGATGCCGACAGCGCCGATGATCTTGAGCACACCAGACGCCGCGCCGTGCATCTCGGTTGGGAGGTAGGGGCAATCGGTGCGCGGGTAGGTCGTAATCTTGGCCTCGTAGAGTTCCTGCGCTGCTGCCAGCGTGTCTTTGGCGGAAAGCCCAAGTCGGCTGCTGGCGATCTTTTGCAGCCCGCCAAGTGTGAACGGAAGCGGGGCTTGCCGCTCGCCGGTCTTGCGGGCGAACTTACCCACCCGCGCGGCCTTGCCGGCGATGCGGCGCGCGGTTTCTTCGGCTTTGTCGTTCTCCAGCAGGCGACCGTCCTCATCTGACAGATCGTCGGGCAGTTGCCATAGCGCCTTGATGCCGCCGTCAAGATTGGCGATGACCTGGTAGAAGTCGCGGGGCTTGAAGTGTTCGATGTCGCGCTGGCGATCCACCAGAAGCGCCAAGGTCGGCGTCTGCACGCGTCCGATGCTCCAGGCGCCCGGCACCCCGCAGGACTGCAGGTTGCGGCTCAGAGCGATGGAGGCGTTCATGCCCATGAGCCAGTCCACACGCTGGCGAGCCAGGGCTGACTCGTACACGGGACGCATGGCGGCGTTGTCCTTGATGCCAGAGAGCGCCTTGCGCACACTGGCATCATCAAGACTGGACAGCCAAAGCCGGGAGGTCTTGCCCTTCCAGCCCAGGAACAGCAAGACCTCATCGACCAGCAGCTGGCCCTCCCGGTCGGCGTCACCGGCGTTGACGACTTCGGTGGCGTCCTTGAGCAGATCGCGGATGGCTTTGATCTGTTTGCCTGCGCCGCCGTCACGGGGCGACAGAATCCACTTGTCGGGAACGACGGGCAGGTGCGAAGCCAGCACCTTACCGCCGTCTACATAGTCCTCGGGCCTGGACTGCTCCAGCAGGTGGCCGAAGCACCAGGTGACGCGGGTCTTGGTTTGTGGACAGTCGATGAAGCCGTCTGCCCGTTTGGCTCCGCCGATGACGCCGGCGATGGCTTGGGCGACGGAAGGCTTTTCGGCAATGATGAGGCGCATGGGAAGGCTCCAGAAAAAGGAGCCGGGCGCGTCGGCACCACCCACAAAT
This sequence comes from Thiomonas sp. SCN 64-16, assembly GCF_001725585.1. Lineage (NCBI taxonomy): Bacteria > Pseudomonadati > Pseudomonadota > Betaproteobacteria > Burkholderiales > Thiomonas > Thiomonas sp. SCN 64-16. The sequence goes on from NZ_MEGQ01000050.1 coordinate 10,439, forward strand.
CGCGGCAAAGGAGCAGGGAAATCCGCGAACCGCGCCCGGCATAGGGATATGCGCCGGGGCGGCAGGGCGTGAGAGGCAAGGCCACGGCATGCCGCTGTCGCGGCACCAAGGCAAGGCAGGGGCAAAGAAAGCGGCTAGGTGCGCTCAGGCGTCCAGTGCTGCGGCCAAATCTGCGGGGATGGGGTGGTAATAGCGCGCCAGCATCGCGGCCGTTTTGTGTCCCGTGACTTTCATCAGGTCGTGCATGGGTAGTTTCCTCGCCATGCGCGAAGTCGCCTCGTGGCGAAGATCATGGAAGTGGAAGTCTTGGATGCCAGCAGCCTTGATCGCGGGGAGCCAGTTTTGTTTGACCATGGTCTGCGACAAGGCAAAGATTCGGGGACTGGATGCTTGCCTGGGTGTTGACGCGATCGCATCGAGTGCGGCGCGCGATAGGGGCACCCGGCGTGCGGTGCCGTTTTTGGTGTCTGGCAACAAGACGTAGCGCTCTGCCACATGAAGGTTCTCCCAGGTCATCGACAAGAGCTCGCCTTGGCGCATCGCGGTTTCGAGCGCGACGGTGATAAGTTGGCGAAGCCAGTCGCGCGGATGCACCACCGCCCGGCCATGCCGCTGAGCGCAAATTGCATCGATGGCAACGAACAGTCGCGCCTCTTCCTCGCCGACAAATCGCCGGTCGCGGGCGTTCTGAACTTTGGGCTTCGCGATTTGCTTCACAGGGTTGGTCGTCACTCCGATACCCCACTCCTTGATCGCCGTGCTGAACAGATGCGAAACCAGGGCAAGCTCCAGTCGAACGGACGCTGGGGAAACGGCCTTTAGCCGCGCATTTCGATAGCGCGCGAAGTCATCGCCGCGGAGATCGCCGATCGCGCGCTTGGCAAAGGATTGCTCCAACAGGAAGGCGATGCGTGAGCGTTCCTGTTTTGCCCCTTTTTTCTTTGCGCTGACTTCAGCGGAGTAACGGCGCAGACAGTCAGCAAAGGTGATGGCTTTGGCGGGACGATGATCGACGTGCTGCCCACGGTCGATCTCAGATTCCGTCTTCCGCGCCCAGGCTTCTGCTTCCGCTTTGGTGTCGAATGTGTTGGAGATGGCTGGATAGCCCTTGCGCCGGATCAGGGCGCGCCACGCGCCAGCGCGTTTCTGGAAGCTCGCCATGGTTCATCTCCTCGGGCGGTTGGTGTACCGGGAAGTGTACCCAAGTGAACCAAAAGTGAACCAAACTCAAGTGCGCAAAGAAAAAGGCCCTACGGCATACGCTGTAGGGCCTTGATTTTCCAATGTATTCTTGGTGGGTTGTGACAGGCTCGAACTGTCGACCTACGGATTAAGAGTCCGCTGCTCTACCAACTGAGCTAACAACCCGTTTGATTTGGTTTCAACGGTGCGTCTTGGTGGGTCTGGTGGGTCGTGCGTGACTCGAACACGCGACCAACGGATTAAAAGTCCGCTGCTCTACCGACTGAGCTAACGACCCCACAGAAATCAAGCCCGAAATCATAGCACGGCATCCAGGGCGCGGGCGACGAGCATCATGCCCATGGCGGCGGTCACCATCACGCTGGAGCCAAAACCGGCACAGTTCAGGCTGTTGTCGGGCGGTGCCGCCTCTTCGGCCAGCGGGTCGCAAGTGCTTGCTTCGGGGCGAATGATGGCTTCCTTGCTGAACGCGCAGAGCACGCCGATGCGGCCATTGCGAGGAGCGCCATGTTGGCGGCGTAGCTGGTAGCGCACGTTGGCGAGCAGCGGGTCGTGCGTGACTTCCGACAGATCGGCGCATTGCAGGGCGTCGGCATGGCGCTTGCCGCCCGCAGCGCCGGCCATGAACAGGGCCTGGCGGCGTTGCAGGCAGAGCGCGGCGAGCGCGGCCTTGGCGCGCACCTGATCGCAGCAGTCGATCAGCACCTGGGCGTCAGCCGGAATCAGTGCCGCGGCGTTTTCGGCATCGACGAACTCTTCCACGCAATTGACGCGGCACTCTGGGTTGATCTGCACAAATCGCGCTTGCAGCGCGCCCACCTTGGACATGCCCAAGGTGCTGTCCAGCGCCTGAATCTGCCGGTTGATGTTGGATTCGGCAACGTGGTCGAGGTCGATCAGTGTGAGCTGCCCCAGGCCACTGCGGACCAGGGCTTCGGCGGCCCAAGATCCCACGCCGCCCACGCCGACGACGACCGCATGCGCCTGGGCGATGCGCTGGGCGCCGACCGTACCATACAGCCGTGATAGCCCGCCGAAACGCCGGTCCAGGTCGGGCGTGTCGGCGGGGGGGATGGCGACGAAAGGGGAGGCGTGCATGGCCGAGCGCGTCAGGCGGTGCGCTCGACGCGCCAGGCCTGATACTTCACCCCGAGCACAGCGCCGCCCACGATGGACAGAAACGCGATCCAGCTGGTGATGGACAGGGTGGACACCCCGCTCATGCCCTGGCCGATGGTGCAGCCCAGCGCGGTCACGCCGCCAATGCCCATCAGCGCGCCGCCGACCAGGTGATTGGCCGTATCTTCCGCGCCGCGAAAACCTTCCCAGCGGAACTGGCGCGTGATGAGCGCCATACCGGCAGAACCCGCGATCACGCCGAACACCGAGACAATGCCCAGCGTCAGCACATTGCTGGCGTCGCTGTACATCATGAACCAGAACAGGGTGTAGGCCAGCGGCGCGACAAAGCTCAGCGATTCCATCTTGTTGTTCTGCGTGCCGATGTACGCGGCCTGCAGCGTTTGCGGGTCTTCCGCCAGAAAGCCCAGTTTGCCCGAAACGAACCAGACCGCCACGATGACGGCGCCCAGGCCGAAACCCGCGAGCAAGTTGTTGGCGGTACGAAACTCGCGCGCGCTCAAGGCCCAGACGCCCAGCAGCAGCCCGACGCCCAGGCCCAGCACCAGTTGCAAATCGGCCAACGGCAGCCCGGTGGCGTGGGCGAAGATCGCGGGCAAATCCTGCGGGCCCGAGAGATTGAACGCCACTTTGTCGAACACCCGCACCCGCACCTCGGCCGTGATGCCGCGCAGGGTGATGTAGGCGAATATCGCGATCATTACAAAAACGACCACGGCTTTGAGATTACCCTCGCCAATGCGCACCAGGGTCTTGCTGCCGCAGCCCGAGGCCAGCACCATGCCGAAGCCGAACAACACGCCGCCAACCAGGGCCGACAGCCAGAGCACCCTGGACGTGGTGTAGATCGTCTGCGCCGAATCGATCTGCCCGGTAGCGGCCAGCAGATTGAAGCCGATGGTCGCCGTGGCAATGGCCAGCACCCACATGCGCATGCGCATCCAAGAACCCATGTTGACGATATCGCTTACCGAGCCCATGGTGCAAAACCGCGTGCGCTGCATGATGGCACCAAACACCAGGCTCAGGGCGAAGCCCGCCCAGAGGACGGTGGCGTTGATGACGGGAACGGAAGCGGACGACATGGAAGAGAAGGCACCTGAATGACGAGAACGGATGGGTCTCGCCGCAATGCGTTATTGTTCCATGACGATGCCAGCCGTGTTGCCGGGACGGGGTTCGGCAATCCGGCTCGCAGTTTGCGGGAACGACGCTGCCGATCACTCTGTCACGGCCGCTGCAGCGGCCGTGACGGTCACCTCAGCTTGGCCAGCCGGTCGCGCCCGGCCTGCGCCGCTTCAGACTGCGGGTAGGTCTTCACCAGTTCGTTCAGCGTTTTGCGCGCTGCGACGATTTGCCGCACCTCGATCTGGCAGTTCGCCAGCCCCAGCATGGCTTCGGGCAAGCGCGGGTTGTTCGGGCTGCTCTGAATCAGGCCCTGAAACGAGGCGATGGCATCCTTGTACTGCTTTTGCGCGTATTGCGCGTTGGCCAGCCAATACTGGGCATCGGCGTCATACGGGCTGGACGGATACTGCGCCAAAAACGCCTTCAACTGCGTGGCGCTGCCCGCAAAATCGCCATTGCGGAAGGTGGCCAGCGCCTGCTCGAAAGCGGCTTTTTCCGCGGGCTGCACCGTATAAGTCTGACCGTTGATCTGCACCTGCACCGGCTCCAGCGGTTTGAGGCGCTGGGTGAGCTGCTGCTGGCTGGTCTGCAGCTTGACCAGCGCATCGTTGAGCTGCTGTGTGGCGGCGTCTTGCTTGCCGCGCACCTGGGCGATTTCTCCGCGCATCTGCTCGATCTGGTTCGACAGATCGAGCAATGAGTTGCGGATCTGCTGGATCTGCTGCGCCTGCTGCGCGAGCTGGTTCTGCGTGGCCTGCTGGTTCTGCGTCACCTGGTTGCGCAGATCAAGAATGGCGCGCCGCGCCTCGTTGTCCGGGAACATGTCGGCATGGGCTGGCGCGGCCAGACCCATGCCCAGCCCCGCGGCCAGCAAAGCCGCAGGCAGCACCTGCTGCACACGGCGCAGCGGGCGGGCGGCTTGCGAAAAAGTGAAGCGGCTCATCGTTGATAGACGATGTCAACGCGACGGTTTTCGGCGTAGTCAGCCTCGGTGTTGCCCAGGGCCTTGGGCTTTTCCTTGCCGTAGCTGATGGCTTCCATCTGCGCGGGCTTCACGCCGAGCAGCTCCATGCCCTTCATCACCGCATCTGCACGCTTCTGGCCCAGCGCCAGGTTGTATTCGCGGCTGCCACGGGCATCGGTATTGCCTTGCAGTTGCACATGAGCCTGCGGGTGTTGCGTGAGATAGGTGGCGTTGGCGTTGAGCACCGGGGTGTACTGGCTTTCCACCGTGTAGCTGTTGAACGCGAAATACACGCTCTTGGGCACGTTGGGGCCGGGGCCGGCGTTGGTCTCAGCCGGGGCTTGTACCGCGGCGACCTGGTTCTGACCAGCGCCGTTGGCATTGGCGCCTGCGGTGCCGCCTTCCACAGCAGTGGGCGCCTTGGACTCGACTGGCGCTTGTTTGACAGGCACGGGTGACGCGCAGCCACCAAGGGCCAGGGCGGCAGCGAGTGCGGTAAATACCAGGGTAGTGCGCATGTTCACGAGTTTCTCCGATCAGATCAGGGTGGGTAAAAAGGGGTGGGTGCAACGAAGAACAGATAAAACGAGAAAAAAGAAAGAGAAAGCGAAATAAAAAATTATCAGTGGAAAGCAGCCTCAGCGATCCGGAGTCCAGGGTCCCCAACTGGGTTCGCGCACCTGCACGCCGGCCTGCGACAAGGTCGAGCGCACTCGACCGTCAATCGACACCGTCTTGAGCACTTCACCGCCACGCCCCCCGGCAGAATAAAGCACGATCTGTCCGTTCGGGGCAAAACTCGGGTGACCGCAATCGCTGCCATCATCGAGCAACTGGGTGGCGTTGGTGGCGAGATTGATCGACCAGAGCTGGTAGCTGTTGCCCTGTTGTGAAATGTAGGCCAGCGTCTTGCCGTCCGGGCTGATGGCCGGGCTGACGTTATAGCCGCCGCTGTAGGTGATGCGCTGCACGCTGCCGCCATTCAGCCCAACCTTGTAAACCTGCGGGCCGCCATCGCGATCGCTGACGAAATACAGGCTCTTGCCGTCGGGCGAGAAAGTCGGCTCCGTGTCGATCGAATACGAGCGCATCAGCTGCCGGGGCGTGCCGCCTTTGCTGGGCATGAGATAAATCTGCGAGCGCCCGGTAAGGGTGAGCACCACGGCCAGCGTGCCGCCGTCGGGCGAGAAGGCCGGTGCGCTGTTCGAGCCCTTGAAATTAGCCACTGCGCGCCGTGCGCCGCTGCGCACATCCTGCATGAAGACGACAGGCTTGCCGGTCTCGAATGAGACATAGGCCAGTTCCTGCCCGTTGGGCGACCACACTGGCGAGAGCAGCGGCTCGCGGCTGCGCAGCGCAAACTGCGGATTGGCGCCATCGCTGTCGGCAATGTTGAGCGAGAAATTGTGCTGTCCCGCCTTGGTGATGTAAGTAATGCGCGTGGCAAACACCCCGCGCTGCCCGGTGAGCTTCTGGTAGATGTAATCGCTGATCTTGTGTGCCGCCAGTCGTAGGTCGCCCGGCATGACTGTCAGCGCCAGACCACCGAGATCGGCCTGCTTCACCGCGTCCCAAAGGCGGAACTGGACTTGCCAACGTCCGCCCGCCACCTGCGCCACGCTGCCCCCCGCCACCGCTTCGAGATTTTGCGAACGCCAGGCGGCGTAATTCGGCGGACCTTGCTCGGTGAGTGTCTCCCCTCCCAGATTGCTCACGGCGAACAGCCCGCTGCGCGTGAGATCGGCCCGCACGATGTCGGCAATCGGCTGCGGGCAATGGTTCAGGTCGCGAAAGGCGCCGATGCCTACGGGAATCTGCGTGGCGCCGATGCCCGAAACATCCACCTTGAACTGAGCCTGCGCCGAGTTGGCCAGCGTGGCGATCCCAACAAAAGAAGCCGCCCCGCGAACAAGCGGAGCAGAGAGAGAACCTAAAACAAAGCGGCGTCGCTGCATGGAGATGTCGGTGAAAGAGCCGGGTTGCTTCAGCCAAACCGAAGCCAACACAGCAATGGAATTCTAAGAAGGACGAGAGCCCTGCCGGAGTAAAAATTCGCAAGTCTTGCTGCGATGCGCAATTGAATCAGAACTTGACAACAACAAGACTGAGTTGGGAAAAGGGGAATGGTTCCGGGCAGAAGCTCTGCCTTCAAGAAGGAGAGCCCAACGCAAAGATGACTTGTCCTAAGTTGCGGGTGAAATGTACGGAAATATCCTCTTGTTTGCCAAGCCTTATCGATGTCTCTCTAGAAGCCAAATCTTTAAATATCGATACCACGTTTCGTGCGCATTACTGCAAGCAAGTACAAATCCCATTTTTCCATCAAGCACTCCCAATCTCAAAATATAAGTTCTCAAAAAGGACCACAAAGACTTCATGATTGCCTTAGCGAGGGATGATCTTTTCCCATTTTCAAAGGCTCTTATGGCACCCTTTTCAGAGTAATCATTTATCTTAGATATAGATTCAAAAAGATCCCTGTAGGCGTAATGTATAATAGGATCTCTGAATTTCCCTAATGATCCTGAAAATTGCAAGCTAGCGTGAGTTGTGAGATTGG
>NZ_MEGQ01000051.1:0-1264 GCF_001725585.1 Thiomonas sp. SCN 64-16
AGCATCGAGCCGACGCCGCGGCCGGGGCAGGTGTACCAGCTGCCGGCAATCAAATGGCACGTAGTGGACCGCGACGAGCTGCGCCGCGTCTACGCCGATGCGGGCATGCCGCTCGCGGAGGCCGACAAGCTCCACGGCTTCGCGGGCGTGGATGGTGCCGGGCGGCCGGTGATATACACGCTGCCGCCGGCCCGGGTGGATGATGCCGCGACGCTGACGCTCGGGCACGAGCTGCTGCACGTCGCACTCGGCCGCTACCACCCGGAGTAGGGGCACCAGTAGTTTTCCGACCCATCGGCGCGATCTTGTCCTACTGCCGCGGCACGGCCGGTAGGCGCACTATGTACCAGCCAGCACCGGCCGCCGGCTACCGCAGCCTAGGCAGAACCCGCCGGGCCCCCGCAAGGACGCGGGGGCAGCTGGCGCCATTTAGCCGCTGTTGCCGCTATCTCGGCGCATGCGATGACCCATATTCAGGATGCCTGCATGAAAAACCTTGGAAAGGCCCGGTGGGCTGCTCGCCGGGCGGAAGCTTTGGAGCAGCAGGCCCGCGCGCTGGTCAATGACAGGTCCGGTGATTGGCGGGCCATGCGGCAGCGTGAACGAGGCGCCACAAGGCTCCGCACCGAAGCCGCGCGCTTTAGGGCCATGGTCGCGCGCTGGAATCCTGACGATGCAGCGTAGCCTTGCCCTCGTTCAACCCGCCCGCCGTCCGCCTGCAATCGGCGTGACTGTCGCGGACGGCGCTGTCAGCAACTCGTAGAGCTTGTCGAGAGCTGCCCGCTTCTCCGCATCGTAGCGGTGGTGGTTGTAGTGCCGGTTCTGCACGCCACCAAGGCCGTGGGACTGCAATTGCCCTCGCGCCTCGTCGTTCTGTCCTCCGGCTGCAAGCCGCGTCTCTACGGTCCGCCGAATGTCCCCAGGGGTGAATCGTCCTCCGGGCAACTCGTCGGCTTCCAGCATCTCCTCCACGACTTCCTTGATTGCACTACGCAGCACGTCGTAGCCGGCAGGCGCGATCCCTTCGCATACCGTCACGAGGTACGGCCCAAGGCAGGCGCCGCGCATGGTGTCGATGGCATCGAGCGCAGCCGGTAGCAGAGGCACGAAGTGCTCCCTAGGCTGCTTCCTCCGCCCCTTGATGTCCAGAATGCAAACGGTCTCCCGGTCGCGGTCCAGCTGATGGACTTGAAGCCGCCCCATCTGCAAGATGCGCTGCCCTCCACTGAGCAGATGGAACCGGAGTAGCGCGCCACGAGGCCCC
>NZ_MEGQ01000051.1:1281-18475 GCF_001725585.1 Thiomonas sp. SCN 64-16
AGTATGCCCTCAGCTCGGCCAGCGACAGAGCGCGCTTCCTCGCGTTGTTTCCGCCTTCGATTGTCGCCAAGTCGCGGGCAGGGTTCGCGGAAATTCCCAAGGCTCGCAGGTCATCGGACGACGCGGCATCCTGGCGCGCGCGGATCGCGGCGGAGTATGCCGCCCGCAGATACGACCGGATCTTTCCGGCTTCGCGCAGCTTCTTAGCCCGCACCATTCGCGACAGGATAGGAAGGAGGTCGTCCAGCTGCAGAGCGTTGGCTGCCGCCGCCCACAGCTCGGGGAACGGTCCCTTCACGTGGAGCCTGATGGCGTTCTCCACCGATACTGCGCTCTGCTTGCCGTTGTCCTTCAAGTGCTGCACATAGGCATCGAGAAGGGCGCCCAATGTGGCATGCGCCGCCTGCGCGCCCGGCAGAAAGCCGAGCGTGACGCCGACTCAGCAGCGTCACATGTGACGCCCGAAGTGACGCCGCGTGACGTCACCAGTGACGGAAGTGACGCGTCACCTGTGACGCCCCCTCCCAACACCCCACCCCCTAAAGAAGAAGAGAAAGAGAAAGGGAGTGACGCACGTAACGCGTCACCTGTGATGCCGACCGTGACGCAGCCAGTGACGCCCATCACCGCGTCACAGCCCCAGCGTCACCTGCCCATCCTTCAATCCATGCCTGCGGCTGCAGTCGCTGACGCGCCTTCGCCGCCCCCCATCTCTCAGACACAAGACACGACCCCCAACCCGGCGCCGATGGACGGCAAGGCCAAAGGCAAACACCCGCTGCTCACCCTTGCAGAAAAACACCTCGCCGAGCAACTCTGGCAGCACTACAGCGAGGCCTTCCAGTCCCGCTACGACGCCCCGCCGCTGCGCGACGGAAAGGTGAACTACCAGCTCGCCAGCCTCACCCGCAGCCTGGGTCAGCAAGCCCCGGCCGTCGCTGCTCACTACCTCCAGAGCAACCACGACTGGTACGTCCGCAAGGGACACGACCTCGGCACCCTGCTGGCCGACGCCAGCAAGGTGAGAGCCGACTGGATGGCCGCCAGCAAACGCGCCGCCCAGCTCGACGCCGTGCGCGCCCGCAACCACCAGCCTCCGCAAACCGCCACCCCGCCCAAGGAGTCCCCACCCGCCCCGGAAACCATCCGAGCCCAGCTCGCCGCCCTGCAAGACAAATTCACCCGCCGCGCCGCCAGCGCCTGATCCTCTCAACCCTTCCCCATGATGCAAGCGACCGCCATGACCTCCACCACAGCCCTTCCCCTGGACTTCGGCACCCCCGGCGCCGACCCGCAGCAACTGCGCGCCGTTCCTCTGGACGCCGTGCAGACCGAGAGCGATTTCCCCGTGCGTCGCCTCGATGCCGACACCCTCGACGATTTGGCGAAAAGCCTGGAAATCGTCGGCCAGCTTCAACCCATCGGCGTGCGCGCCGCAGGGAAGAACTGGTCGCTGATCTACGGTGAACGACGTGTGCGCGCCGCCCGCCTGCTGGGCTGGCGCACCCTGCTGGCGCGGGTGTTCTCGCCCATCGGCGCCGCGCCCGTGGTGCTGCGCGCCACCGAGAACATGCACCGGCAGGAGTTCAGTCTGGAAGATGCCGCCGACACGGTGCTGCGTCTGGTCTCCGCCGGCATGACGCCGCCGAGTATCGCCAAGGCACTCGCCCGGCGCGAGGCCTGGGTGAGCGGCATGCTGTCCTTCGCCCGCAACCCCCTGGCGCGCGAACTGGCCAGCTTGGGGCGCTTGCAGTCGGTCTCCGCCTGGGAGTCCTTCGCCGCGCTCGACCCGACCGAGCAGGGCACCGTGCTGGACTCCAGCGACACCATCACCGTGGCCCGCTGCGACGAAGTCCGTCAGGCGTCGCGGCAGAAGGAGGCGCGCCGACAACGGCAACTGGCGCCCGCCGCATCAGAAGCTTCACCCTCAGCAGCGCACACGGAGTGTGAAGCGGCACAAGCCTGCGCGGCGGCTTCCGCGCAAGCCTGCGCATCCGCCGAACAGGACATCGATTGGCAAGAAGAAAACCCGCCGTCGGACAATGCCATCACGCTCACCCTGCGGCAGGATCAAAAGCAAGCCCTGCAGCGCATCATGGCCGACGAGAATCGCGATCTGGACGACATCCTGCAGGAAGCGGTCGATGTCTATCTCACCCATCGGCAGGGAGCAGGCCATGAATGAATCGCAGATGACGACAACACAGGCCGCCCAGGCGCTGTTCACGAGCCTGCTCGATGAACAGGTCCATCTGTTTACAGGAGTCAGCACCCTGAGCATGGACGATGTGCGCCAGAGCCTGTACCTCTTCTGTCTGGAGCACGCCGCAGGCCTGGATGCCTTCAATCCCCTGCTGGGCACCCCCAAGAACTACATCATGGGCCGCATGTGGGGCTTGGTCGAGCGCTGGCGGCCGATGTCCTCGCTCGATGACATCCTGACCGATGACCACGACCCACCCATCCGCCAGAGGCTGCCCGATGCGATGCAGGCACCGGGGGTGGAGACCGCGCTCATCGCCCGCGCGCAGCGCCAGGCCGAAGAGCAGATCCGGGATGACCTCGAACTCGCCAGCCGCAAATCCCTGCACGGCCTGCCGACCACAGTCGCGCTGGTCACTCACTGCGACCGACCCCTCAGCGAAGTCGCCCGGCGGTGCGGCAAGAACAGGTGGCGGCTGCGCAAGGTGGTGCGTCAGAACCGCAGCGGCTTGGAACAAGACTCACGCGCCGCAGGATAATGGGGCCGGAGGCATTGCAAGGGTATGGCACAGACTCGACAGAAACCCACCGAAAGCCCTGCCGCGTTCCGCAGAAAATACCCGGCGCTCGTATGGTCCAACCCGCAGGCGCCGGACGAGGTGTGGATGCGCCAGGTGCTGATTCATCCTGGATTCGACCTGTTTTTGGACGCCCTGATCGCGTTCGGACTCGATCCGTTGGAAAGGCAATGGGCCATCCTGCTGGCCGCGCAAGACCCGGGCGCGCTGCGTGCGCGCAAGATCACTAATGACCTGCTCCAAAATGCCCGAGACGCCCATGCTCACCTCCGCGCTGAGACCTGACACGGCAGCGCTTTGGCAGGCGCTGCAACACCCTGAGGTGGCGCCGTTGCTGCGAGGGTTTGTCTTGGTCGGCGGCTCTGCCCTGACGCTGCGCATCGGCCACAGAGTCAGCGAAGACCTTGATCTGGCCTACTCCGAAGGGAAACTTCCGGTGGTGCGCATCCCAAGGCTGATGGATGCACTCGCCCGCCACGGCATCGACTGCGTGCGCCAGCACGATCTTGCTGCTGAAGAAGAATTTTTCGAATCCGGCCTTGACCTTGCCGATTACCAGCAGAACTTCGTCGCGCAATGCAGCGTCAAGTTGACATTGGTCAGTCTGGATCAATCCGCCAGGACGCTGATCGGTGGGGATGCAGCGTCGCCCCTGCGGGTTGCCACCCTCGATGAGATTTTCAAGACCAAAGCGCTGGTCTGCGCAGATCGATCGAAGACGCGGGACTGGTACGACCTGCACACCCTGATGACCGAGGAAGGCTACACCATCGCCGATCTGCACAACGCCTTTGTCGAGTCTGGCCAGCCTTCGAAATACGACATCGCAAAATCGCGGATGACATCAGGGCGACCGGAGGCTTCCGATGAAGGCTATTTGCAGCTCGCAGGCCGCAGCAAGCCCACACTCGATGTCATGCGGGACTATTTCGAGGCAGGTTTTCGGGAGTTCGAGGTCGCAAGCATGTCGGGCGCGCTACGCCTGGAGCGCGAAGCCGATCAACGGTGTGTGCCAAAGCCTCGTATCGCATCCAGGCGCAAGCGCGACATCGCACGCTGACCGCGCGGGCGGCGCAGGATAATGCGGATCATGAAAACCGTCGGCCACCGGAACCCCCACCCCATCACCCTGCACGCCAGAGCCGGAGCGCTGGAGGAGTTCGGGCGTTTCAACGACGCCGTTCACAGCCTCGGCCGCACACGCATCCTTCTTCCCAAGGGAGTGTTCAGGCTGTCCCATGAGGAAGCCGACAGGCAGAAGACCGAGGGCATCGCCCGCGGCATGGCTTTGTTGGCAGCGGATCGCGATCAAGGCGCATCTGGCGCCACCCGACAAGGCCAGAAGTGATGCAGAGGATGTTGCAGACCTTGCGCTCAGAGATCGACGCCATCGACGAGCAGCTCATTGAGTTTCTCGCCAGACGCTTCACGGTCACCCGGCAGGTCGGACAACTCAAGGCGCATCATGCGCTGCCCGCGGTGGACACCGAGCGCGAATCTGCCCAGCAGTTGCGCTATGAGCAACTCGCGCGGGCAAATGGCCTCGACCCGGCTCTGGTCACGGGTCTGTTTCGTGACATCATCGCAGCAGTGGTGCGTCAGCACGGTGAAGCCATCACCCCAGAACGCCCCGGATCAAGCCAGCCGCCGCGCGGCCGGAAAGATCACGGCAACGAGCGGTGAATCACCACTTCGCGGCCAGCCCATCACCCTTGGGCGCCAGCGGGCTCGCCTGCGGCGTCCAGGTGACGACAGGCCGCACCGGCGGCAGCGCGGCGCCGACAGTGGCCCATGACGCGATCTGCCCGCCCGGAATGGCTGGCACGACGACGCCTGCTTTTCCGAAAACCTTTTCCCCATAAGCCATTCCCACTGGGCTGCTGAGCTTGCCGGTGTTGTACGCCGACAAAGTGGAGCGCAGATCGCCAGAGCGCGACCAACCTTCCAACAGAACCGTCTGCGCAGCGCTCAGATTCATGCAGGGATCGAGAATCTGATCGACGCCCAGCCCCAGACTGGGCAGATTCCTGCTGTTGATCTGCGCTAGGCCGATGTCCACCGAGTGCCCCTGGGCGATCAACTCCCTCGCCAGCCGTGCGACCTCGGCCACTGTTGCCGGCGCATAGCTCTTGCCGCTGGTGTTGTCGTGCAGGGCCAGCGGATTGCCGCCGCTTTCCTGCTGCACGATGGCGGCCAGGGTCACCGGCGCGACCTGTGGTGCGCATTGCTCCATCAAGGCGATAGCGCTCATTGGGTGGAAGGTGAAGAAACGACAGATTGCGGCGCAGGGGTGGTCGCTCGCTGATCGGGGGCCGAAGGCGAACCCGGCGTGCGAGCTTCCCCGCCGCCGCAGCCGGACAAGGCCACCGCGCAGAGGGCGAGGGTGGCCCAGTATCGGACCGCGACGGATACCCGCGACTTCATGCCAAGCCCCCTGTTTCTGAGCATTCAAAACGCACGACGTGGGAGCCCACGGGCAATAGCCGGTGCTCCACATGTGCGCGAACCGCATTGCGCAGCGCAATCGCCTCAAACTGTGCACCGTGCTGCTTGAGCGACGCCAGACGTTGGCGTCTGACCCTGACTCTGCGAGCGTGGGACAACTGCCCCATGACCCCACCGCGCAGAGTCCCCAGAGAACCACCCCTTCCTGGAGACACAGCATGCGCCTCATCATTGCCGAAAAACCCTCTGTCGCCCAAGCCATCGCCAGCGTGCTGGGCGGAGCCAGAAAAGCGGACGGCTACATCGATTGCCCAAGCCTCAAAACTCGCGTGACCTGGTGCTTCGGCCATCTGCTGGAGCAGGCCAAGCCCGAGGACTATGTGGACGGCGGCAGAGTGACGGCATCCCACCTGCCGGTCATCCCCAGCGCATGGAAGCTCTCACCTCGCGATGGCGGCGCGGGCAAGCAGATCAAGGTGATTCGGGACTTGCTCAAAGACACGACCGAAGTCGTCAACGCGGGCGACGCCGACCGTGAAGGGCAGTTGCTGGTCGATGAAGTCTTGCTGTTCCTCAACTGGAAGGGCAAGACCCTGCGCCTGTGGCTGTCCAGCCTGGATGACGAGAGCGTGCGGCGCGCGCTGGCGACCCTCAAGAACAACGACACCTTGCGCCCCCTCTACGAATCCGCTCTGGCCCGCCAGCGTGCCGACTGGCTCATGGGCATGAACGCCTCCATCGCCCTGAGCCGCAATCTGCAAGCCCGCGGGGTGCAGGGGGCCTGGAGCGTGGGCCGCGTGCAGACCCCCACCCTGGCGCTGCTCGTTGACCGCCAGCGCGAGATCGAGCACTTCAAGCCGCGCGATCACTACCAGGTGCAGGCAGCCCTTGATGGCGACATCCGCGTCCTCTGGCAGATCCCCGAAGACCTGCAGACCGACGACGGCCTGCTGCTGGACAAGTCCGCCGCCGAAGCCTGCGCTAAGACGGTGCAGGGCCAGCGTGCGACCATCGCCGCTTTCACCCGCAAGGCGGGCGAGCGTCAGGCACCGATGCCCTATGCCCTCAGCACCCTGCAGAAAACCGCCAGCAGCCGACTGGGACTCTCCGCCAAGGACACGCTGGCCGCGGCCCAGGAACTCTACGAAGCCAAGCTCGCCACCTACCCGCGCTCCGACTGTCCCTGGCTCCCCATCGAAATGCACGCCGCTGCCGCGCAGATCATTCGCGCCCTGGGCGCAGCGGACATCGCGGGCATCGACCCTGAACGCCGCCATCCCGCCTGGAATACCGCCAAGGTGGAAGCACATCATGGCATCATTCCTACAGGCCGCAGCCTCGCCGAGGTCTCGGGCCTGTCCGAGAACGCGAAAAGGGTGTACAGCCTGCTGCGCGAGTCTTACCTGCGCCTGTTCATGCCGCCGGAAACCTTCGAGACCCGCGAAGCCCTGTTCACCTTTCCCGGTGCAGAGCGCTTCAAGGCCAGCGCCCGCATCGTGCAGGAACCTGGATGGACGCAGCTCGGCCAAGCTGACAACAGCGCGGAAGGCGGCGAGCACGAACTGCCCGCCAGGCTGCCCATCCTGACCGAGGGCCAGCAACTGGCCTGCGAGTCCGCGCAAGTGCAGGCCAAGCGCACCAGTCCGCCAAAACCCTACACCGACGGCACGCTCATCGCCGCCATGACCGGCGTGCACAAGCTGGTCACCGACCCGAAGCTCAAAGCCCGTCTCAAAGAGACCTCCGGCCTAGGCACGGAGGCGACGCGCGCGTCGATGATCGAAGTGCTGATCGCCCGCGAATACGCTGAGCGCAAAAAGAAGGAGATTCACCCGACCGACCGCGGCGTGCAGTTGATCGACATGCTGCGCAAGGTCGCCCCTGAGCTGGCCGATCCCGGCACGACCGCCCTACAGGAAGATGCCCTGGCAGCAGTGGCCAGCGCCCGGGCGACGTTCAACGCCTTCATGACGGAACAGATCGACAGCGTGCGCGAGTCTACCCAAAAGCTGCTGGTCGGCCAGCTCGGCGCAGCGCCCGCCATTCTCCACGCCTGCCCCGCCTGCGGCGGCAGCCGATGCGCCAAACGCACCAGCAAGGCCGCGGCGACCTATCACCGCTGCCTGGATTGCGACGCCGCATTCGGCGACGACGGCGGCAAACCCGGCAAGCGATTCGAGGACAAGCCGCAGGGCGATGGCGCAGCAAGCAAAGCGCCCGCATCCGGCCCGAAGTGCCCGACCTGCAAGAAGTCCACCTTCAGGAATGAAACCAAGACCGGCAAGGCTTACTACCGCTGCGGCGGGTGCAAGGGGGCTTGGTGGCCGGATCGCAAGGATGAAGGCAAGCTTGGGGCGAAGTGGGAAGACAAGGCGGGAGCCCGAGCGTAAAACCTAGAATCGACCTATGTCCCAATCACTAGCCGCGCTGCTAAAGCTCATTGACACCCGCAAGGCGCTGCTCGACGCCCGTCGCCCGCTGCCGCCAGCAACGCTCGCTAGTCTGCATGACAAACTGGCGCTGGAGTGGACCTACAACTCCAACGCCATCGAGGGGAACACCCTGACGCTGCGTGAGACGCAGGTCGTGCTCGAAGGCATTACCGTGGGCGGCAAATCGCTGAGGGAGCACCTCGAAGCGATCAACCATCAGGAAGCCATCGGGGCGGTGGAATCGCTCATCCAGTCGGGCAAGCAGATGACCGAATGGGACGTGCGCGGCATCCACCAGATCGTACTCAAAGGCATAGCCCCGGAGTATGCCGGGCGCTACCGCACAGAAAACGTCGCCATCGTAGGGGCGAGTCATACGCCGCCCGCCGCAGTGCAAGTGCCCGAGCGCATGACCGAACTGATGCGGTGGCTCAACAGCACGCCATCGGGTGGCCTGCATCCCGTGGCACGCGCTGCGGAATTTCATACCCGCTTCGTCGAAATCCACCCGTTCGTTGACGGCAATGGCCGCACCGGAAGACTGCTGATGAATGCCGTGCTCATGCAGGATGGGTATCCCCCAGCGGTGATTCGCGCAGAGAACCGGCCCGCCTACTACGACGCGCTTGATCGCGCCTGCGTGACCAGAGACTATGGCGACATCACGCGCCTAGTGGCTCAAGAGACGATACGTTCCCTAGACAGCTATCTTGAAGTCATTGAAGGCAGGCAGCCAGGACGAGAACCAGAGCAGACCCAGCGGCGCGTGAAACGACCAGGGCGGACAGGTGTCGAGCGTTAACCATCATTCCGGCAGAAATGCCATGGGGAAGTGGGAGGAGCGGAAGTAAAATCAACGACATGAATGAACGTGCCCGCCACCTGGAGGGTGCACGTCAGCACATGGCCGCCAAGGCTGAAAAACTTCATCATTGGAACGTGTCATATCGGTCTGTCACACGCAGGACCTTGCCCGGATTCATGATGTTGCGGGGGTCCAGGGCCTTCTTGATCGCAACCATGGCGTGCATTGAAGGGCCACGTTCGAGTTCAAGAAAATCGAGCTTTCCGTATCCAATGCCATGCTCCCCCGTGCATGTCCCACCGAGTCTGATGGCGCGCCGCATCAAGCGGGCGTTGAGTTCCGCTGCGCGCGTCATTTCATCGGCATCGTCGGGGTTGACAACGATGCACAGGTGGAAATTGCCATCACCAACATGTCCGCACATCGGCGCAGTCAACCCCAACTCCAGAACGTCTTGCCGAGCAGCAACTGCGGCATCACCGAGCATGGAGATCGGTACGCACGCATCGGTTGGTATGCCATGACATCCTGGACGCAGCGCTAGCGCTGCCCACCACACATCGTGCCGCGCTTGCCAGAGTTGGGAGCGAGCCTCGGGCGTCGTCGCCCAAGCGTAGCCAGAGCCTCCGTTGTCGCGCGCGATGGCCTCAACCATCTCGACTTGTTCTGCGAGGCTCGCGGGGGAACCTTGAAACTCGAAAAACAACGTTGGCACCTCAGGCAGATTAAGCTTCGAATAGCGATTGCAGGCTGCAACTTGCAGTTCATCCAGAAATTCGATGCGGCCAATGGGGATACCTGTCTGGATCACCTGGATGACTGTGTCGATGGCTGTCTGCAGACTGGGGAAGCCACATCGTGCCGCACTCACGCCTTCTGGCAGTGGATGCAGTCTGAGCGTCAACTCGGTGATGATCCCCAAAGTCCCTTCAGCACCTGTAAACAGGCGGGTCAAGTCATAGCCTGCTGCAGATTTCCTGGCGCGCCCACCCGTTTCGATAATCTCTCCACTGGACATCACGACCTGAAGTGACATCACGTTGTCACGCATCGTGCCATAGCGCACCGCATTCGTTCCTGACGCGCGCGTCGACGCCATGCCGCCAAGAGAGGCATCCGCGCCCGGATCGATTGGAAAGTGAAGCCCGGTGCCATGCAATTCAGCGTTCAACTGTTTTCGCGTCACTCCGGCCTGTACTCGGCAATCGAAGTCTGCGGTGTTGACTTCGAGGATGGCATTCATCTGCGACAGATCAATGCATATGCCGCCTGAGATCGCCCCGATTCCTCCCTCACAGGATGTTCCCGTACCGAATGGAATGACAGGAACTGAAGATGCGTGGCAGATATCGACAACTGCTGCGACATCCTGCGTGGACTTCGCAAAGACGACGGCATCAGGTGGGCATGTCGGATGAAAGGAGACATCTTTTCCGTGCTGATCGCGAATGGTTTGACCCAGTGCACATCGCTCACCGAATAATTCCCTCAGTTGAGTGATGATCTGCGCCTTCTCGCTTTTCGCCACGGCAGTCATTTGACGTCCCCCTGGGGTTGGTTAATCAAGCACATTGTGGACCGGTCCATTCGTCACATTTCAGGCGCAGATCCTGGGTATTGAATTTCTTGAAGCACACATCAGCGCAGCGTCCAGGCCGCGATGAGGGCCCCGGCCAGCAAAGCCAGCGCCGCCCCTAGCAGCGCCGCACCTGTGCCCGCCATGCCTCCCGCGTGCAGATGCAGGAAACCGCCAAGCAAGGCGATGCCCAGCGCGCCCGCCGCTTGCCGTGCGGTGTTGTTCACCGCCGAGGCCATGCCGGCGCGTTCGTGCGGCACGGCGCCGATGGCGGCATGCACCACGGCCGGCATGGCCGGCACCAGGCCCAGCCCGGCCAGCAGCAGCCAGGGCGCCATCGCAAGAAATGGGGTCTGCGCCTCAACACGCACCAAGCCGAGATAGGCGACCCCCATCAGCGCCAACCCGGCGACAGATGTCCAGCGCGCGCCGAACCGCCCCACCAGCCGCCCGCCGAACGACACCAGCACCACGAAGGGCAGAAACATCACGCTCAGCCGCACCCCGGCCTGCGCCGCCGACAAGCCTTGCACGTGCTGGAAGAACAAACTCATGGCGAACAGCATGCCCATGACGCCGAAGTTCATCAAGCCCGCCGCCACATTGGCGCCGGTAAACGCAGGAAGGCGGAAGAAGGTCAGCGGAATCAGCGGCTGAATCACGCGGCCCTCCCACCAGACAAAGAGCCCGCCGCCCAACACGGTGACGCCGCCAGCCAGCAGGATGGGCGGTGCGGCCCAGCCCAGCGCATGGCCTTCGATCAGGGCGAACAGCAAGGCGGCCAAGCTCACCGTGGCCAGCACCTGCCCGACCGCGTCCAGCTTCCGCTGAGTGTCCCCGTGAGATTCGCGCACGGAGCGGGCGGTCAGCAGCAAAGCCACCAGCCCGACCGGCAGATTGATCCAGAAGATCGCCCGCCAGCCCAGCGCATCGACCAGCACCCCGCCCAAGGTCGGCCCGGCCACCAGCGCCACTCCTGAAATACCCGCCCACAGGCCGATGGCCCGCGCCCGCAGGCGCGCATCGACGAAGGCCTGTCGCAGTATGGCCAGGGAGTTGGGCAACAAAGCCGCGGCGCCCACGCCCTGCACCACGCGCGCCGCGTTCAGCCAGGCCAGAGAGGGAGACAAGGCGCACAGCAGCGAAGCCAGCACGAAGACCACCAGGCCGAGGGTGTAGACGCGCTTGCGGCCGTACAGGTCGGCCAGTTCGCCCGCGCCCAGCATCAGGCTGCTGAAGCTCAGCGCGTAGGCGTCGCTCACCCATTGCAGGCCGGACAGCGTGGTGTGCAGTTCGCGATGAATCTGCGGCAGCGCGACGTTGACCACGGTGATGTCGAGTTGCACCATGGACAGGCCGAGAGAAACGGCGAGCAGCAGACCGAGCGGAGACGGAACTGCACCGCCCGTGATTTGCGTTGAAGTCTCTGCAAGAGGTTCTGGTGGTGACATACGGGTCAGTCAATGCGTCGCCGCACGCTGCGCAACCAAGGTGGTCATCGGCCAAAGCAAGGTGCAACTACCGCCCCCATCTTGCACTGTCAGGAAGTCCTGAACTCCCTCAAGACAATCCTCGTCCGAATACTCCGGCTTGGCAGAAAACAGCAGACGTAAAAACTTGCCCAGATGCTGAGAATCGGCAAATCGCCATCGAGCGGTGTTGTCGTAGAACGCGGGGCAGCTCCAGCCCGTCAATCCACAAATTGTGGTGGCGAAATCTTGGGACAAAAATGACACCTCATGGCCGGTCACGCAGGAGCGAGCGATGAAGCTATCGAAATAGCGCGCCAATGTCGTGCCCGCAAAGATGTCGGTGATCACCAACCGACCGCCAAGTTTGGTGTGCGCGGCGAATCGCTCAAACGCCCGCATTTTGTCGCGGACATGATGGATGGCGCCGCGGCTCCAGACCGCGTCGAAACCCTTGAACGCCAGTTCCATATCCTCTGCTGCCTGGTGGTGGATACGGATATTGCGCGGCAGAATTTCGGCAAGCCCTTGCGTTTGCTCTGACGCGGGATCGACGATGTCCAGGCGGCCGTTCGCACCAAGCGTTCTGGCAATTTCGCGGCTGAAGTACCCTGTTCCGGCACCAACCTCCACAATGGATTCCCCTGGTCTTGGTTGAAGCAAGTCGTGCATTAATTTCAAATCGTGTAGCCACGCGTCGGGATACAGACGCAGGGCATCCTGATAGTTGGTCGAGCGCTCACCACTGAATTCGGCATCGGTGTCGGCATACATGGCAATGATCTCCAAAATTGACAAAAGGCTGAAAACCGCGATCAACAACCGCATCCCATTGCGGCCGTGCCCGTTTCATTGCACGCTCTCCACCGCCAGCGGAGTTTTCTTTCCCTCTTTGAACTGCGACAGGGTGATGACCGGATGCACCAATTCGCCGGTGGAGGTGAAGCGAATGTCTTTCTTGGTCACGCCCTCGTAGTCGACGTGGCGGATGAAGGGCAGGTAGACCTTGGGATCGACCGACTTGGCTTTCATCATTGCGTGGGCCAGCACCATCGTGGCGTCATAGGCATAAGACGAAAACGGCTGCAGGGCGGAGGCGCCGAATGCCTTCACGTAGCGGGCCTTCCATGTGGGCCCACCGGGCATGTCCTGCAGCGGCGTGCCGCCTTCGGCGCAAATCGTGCCGTTTACCGCAGGGCCGGCCAGTGTCGCCAGTTCGCTGGTGCAGATGCCGTCGCCGCCCATGAACTGCGCCTTGACGCCAAGCTGCGCCATCTGGCGCAGCATCGGCCCGGCCTGGGCATAGGCCCCGCCGTAGAAAATCACCGCCGGATGCGCCGCCTTGATCTGGGTGAGGATGGCGGTGAAATCGGTCGCGTGGTCATTGGTGTATTGGTGATCGACGATGCGCATGCCGTCCTTCTTCGCGTCGGCAATGAACACGGAAGCGATGCCCTGGCCATAGGCGGTGCCGTCGTCCACCACCGCGGCGGTCTTGTCGTGTAGGTGGTGCACAGCGTATTGCGCCAGTCCGGCGCCGATGGCGTCGTCGTTCGCCAGCATGCGGAAGAACGTCTTGAAGCCCTGCTGGGCAATTTTGGGATCTGTGGAAGCCGGGGTGATTTCAGGAATGCCCGCGCGGTCATAGATGCGCGAGGCTGGGTAGGTGCAGCCAGATTCGAGGTGGCCGACGACGCCGTTCACTTTTTCATCGGCGAACTTTTGCGCCACGACCGTGGCCTGCTTGGGGTCGCCCTGGTCGTCCTCCACATCCACCTTCCAGGTCACCGGCTTGCCGTCGATGCTGGCGTGCTCGGCGTTCAGGTGCTGAATCGCCATCGAGACACCGTTGGCCGCATCCTTGCCGTAGGCAGAGGCCGGGCCGGTCATCGGCCCGGCATAGCCGAGGGTGACCACGCTGGGTGCCGCAAGGACGGGTGCTGCGGAACAGGCCGCGAGCATGGCGGCTATCGCACAACGTTGCAAGGTCAACATGGTGAGACTCCTTCTCGGGAAATGCAGGCAAGGTGCGACTGACTCGGTTCTGGCTCAACTGGTACGACGAGTCAATGTCGCGCGTTGTCGCTACTGCGGTCAGGCGTAGCTGCCATCTGACGAATCGATACTATTACCAGTATGCGCTAAGATTAAAATCAAATGGTTGCAACTATGGGGTTATGCAGCAAGTATTTTTCCAATAGTGCCGTCATGTCGAAAGAAACATCCGATCTCCTGCAGGATTCCTACGTACGCCGCATGATCGACATCGTGCAGAGCGACGGGCGCATCACGGTGCAGGCGCTCGCCGACTCGATCGGACTGTCGGCGCCCCCGTGCTGGCGGAGGTTGCGGGATATGGAGGAAAGCGGCCTGATCGTCCGTTATGCCGCACTCCTTGACCGCACGAAGTTGGGCCTGGACTCGTGCATGTTTACGCAGGTGAGTCTGGAGAAGCACTCTGAGGCTGTCGTCGCCGATTTCGAGCGGGCCGTGCGCGCAGCACCGGAAATCCAGGAGTGCTGGGTCATCACCGGCGACGCGGACTACCTGTTAAAGATCTACGTGCCAGATGCGCAGGCATTCGATCGTTTCGTCTCGCGCTTCATGCTCAAGATCAAGGGCGTGCGCCAGTTGAAGACAGCGGTGGCGTTGCGCGAAGTCAAGCTGGAAACCCGGCTCCAATTGCCGAGTGGATGAATGGGACGAGGTGTGGCACTGCAGCCTCATCTGTCGATGTAGGGCGAAGGACGTGCATGGAAAGTTCTCGTTCTTCCGAAGCTCAGGGCCGCAATCTTCGTCTGCTGGAACTTCAAATCCGCCTGCATGCGGGCAATGACCGTACGCGCGTACTGCGCCGCCGGATCGTCGCCCAGGGCTTGGAGTCGGTCGGTATCCAGAGCGTCAAGCATGGGCAGATTCTCTCGCGTGCGCGCGCGAGAAGGGGGAATTGCCCGGATCGACAAACGCTTGGGCTTGGGGGTTACACCACGGCAATGGCGCTGGCGGTGGCGTGCGCGCTCATGCGCTGCCACGGCAGCCCGGCCACCAACCAGCGCCATTGCTGCTCGCTCAGGTGCAGCGCCTCACGGTCGTCCTGCGGCCAGACAAACCGGCCTTCTTGCAATCGGCGCGTGCACAGCCAGAGTCCCGCTCCATCAAACACGAGCACTTTCAGCCGGGTGGCGCGGCGGTTGGCAAACACATAGGCATGGTCGCGTTGCGCTGAGCCAAACCGGGCCACAACCTGCCCCAGCAGGCTATCCATCCCGCCGCGCAGATCACTGGCGCCCACGGCCAGCCAGATGGCCTCAATGCGCAGCATGGCTTATCCCAGCCAGGCCTGCAGCCACTGCGCGCACTCGGCTGCGTGGGCCACGGGCCAGTCGATCTGGGCGCGGCGCTGGGCCACCTCGCAGGTGATGCGGGCGTGTCCGGGATGGGGGCTTCCATCCGCAGCCGCAGCGGGGGACGGGTTGCAGTGGGCGCGCACGAAGGCGCTGCGCCGTGGCGGCAGGGCCAGCCCCGCGCGTTGCGCGCGCCAACGCGGTGCGCTCGACAGCCAGCCGCGCAGTTGCCCGTAGCCCAGCCCCTTGCTCTGCGCAAACGCTTCAGCCTTCATCCCGCTGGCTTTGAGTTCATCAAGAATCGCCAGAATCTCATCAATCCGCTCTTCACTGAGTTTGTCTGATCGCATGGAGCCTCCGAAAAAACTCAAGCTTCACTTAGCACAGACTCATTGAAAAGATGGGTTCGGCGGACGCATACCGTGCAGCTGATCGACATGCTGCGCAAGGTGGCGCCTGATCTGGCCGATCCAGGAACCACCGCATTGCAGGAGGATGCATTGGCGGACATCGCGGCAGGGCGTGCAGCGCTGGCCGCATTCATGCAGGCGCAGGTGGATGCAACGCGGGAGTTTTCGCGGACGCTGCTGGAGGGCAAGCTGACGGACGCGCAGTTGGTCCTGCATGCCTGCCCGGCCTGTGGCGGCGCACGCTGCGTGCAGCGCATCAGCAAAGCTGGGAGTGCGTACCACCGGTGCCTGGACTGCGAGGCGGCGTTCGGCGATGATGGCGGCAAGCCGGGAAAGCGGTTCGAGGACAGGCCGACGGGCGAGGGCGGACAGAAGGAGTCGAGCGCCGCTGCCACCGGCCCGAAATGCCCGAGCTGCAAGAAGCCGACGTTCAAGAACGAAACCAAGACCGGCAAGGCGTACCGGTGCGGCGCGTGCAAGGGTGCCTGGTGGCCGGACCGCAAGGATGAAGCCAAGCTCGGGGGGAAGTGGGAGGAGCGGAGGTAAGTGCGAGTGGGGGGCGACGGAAATGGGTCCGTGGGTACCGGCCTACGTCGCCGACATCCTTCCGATCGATCCGATCTTGCACAGAAGATGCTGTTTTCGCCAGCGGGAGATGCCGATCTTGACCAGCCTCAGCTCCGCGGTCGCGCAGCTGGTCGCGCGTTCAACAATCGATGATTTGTTGGACAGTTTTTGCAAGGGGTGGTTTTGCCTTGCCTGTCCAAAGTGCCGTCCGGCTGTTAAAATTAACAATGTCCAGCAAACACTCCCTTGCTGGACATTTTTGTGTCTGGAAAGCGGGTATCGGCCAATGGGGCAGCGCATCGGGTACGCCCGAGTCTCGACAGATGACCAGAACCTTGATTTGCAGTTCGATGCGCTGCACAAGGCTGGCATCGGCGACGATCGCCTCTACTCTGACACGGCGAGCGGCAAGGATGCCGAGCGCAAGGAACTGGCAGCATGCCTCAAGGCGCTGCGCGAGGGAGACACCCTTGTCGTGTGGCGGCTGGATTGCCTTGGCCGCAGCCTGCCTGACCTCGTGCGCATCGTTGGAGAGTTGGAACAGAAGGGCGTCAGCTTCGAGAGCCTGACGGAGAAGATCGAGACGGGCAGCGCGGCAGGTAAGCTGGTTTTCCACGTCTTTGCGGCGCTCGCCGAGTTCGAGCGCAACCTGATCCGGGAGCGCACCCGCGCTGGCCTTGAGGCCGCCCGTGCCCGAGGCCGCGCCGGCGGCCGTAAGCCCAAGCTCACCGAGGCCCATATCAAAGAGATCAACGAGATGGTGGATGCCCAGAAGCTTCCCATCGGTCGAATCGCCGAGCTGTACGGTGTCTCGCGAACCACAATTTACAAGATAGCTCTAATTGGGCGGCCCGAGCCGAAGCGGCAGAACTGAAAACAGAAGGACAACAATGGACACCAATACCAAGAAGGGCTACGACCTCATCAATCGCCGCCGCAAGCAGTGGGTCAACGAGCAAGAAGTACGCCATGCATGGATGAAGGGGCTTG
Source organism: Thiomonas sp. SCN 64-16 (assembly GCF_001725585.1). Taxonomy (NCBI): domain Bacteria; kingdom Pseudomonadati; phylum Pseudomonadota; class Betaproteobacteria; order Burkholderiales; genus Thiomonas; species Thiomonas sp. SCN 64-16. The sequence continues at coordinate 18,100 of NZ_MEGQ01000051.1, forward strand.
AAGAGGCCTTGCAGATCGACTTGGACGCGGAGAGAGCCAACCGCCCTTGTGGAGGTGATCCAGATGGAGGCCAATCCCGTCTCTCAGACGATGGAGGGCGCACCCTGGGCCATCATGAAGCCGGGGCACTTCGCAGCATGTCAGCCGATGTTTGGAGCTTCGACTTGGGTCAACGGTCGCAAGGGCATCACGACCGACCTAAACGGGGTCTATTTCGTGGACGTCATCGACTCGAACCCAGCGGCACAGACGGTCAAGGTGCGCACCCGGCCGCATGAGGGTAAGACTGACTTGGGTCAGCCGCGCGAGTTCTGGGTTGAAGACGAGAGCTTGTTTCCCCTCGCAAAGGGTGCAGGCGACCTGCATCCCTGCTACT
>NZ_MEGQ01000052.1:0-16956 GCF_001725585.1 Thiomonas sp. SCN 64-16
GGGCAGGCGCTTTCGGCCCCACATCGCGGTCCGACTGCATTACACGCCATCCCGTCTCCAGCCGTTCATCCGTTCACGCTTTTTGGACACCATCCCTAACTGAGTTCGCTCAATTTCTCAAACGCATTCGTGAAATACGCAGGACAGAGTAGGGTAAGGGATGTAACTTTCTAGCACTTTCTACCTCCCTCATTCGACGCCTACCGCCAGTTCTACGTTATCCCAGCTCATCGAAGGCGCTTATGTCGATCTGTTGTCCCGCACAGAAGCCCTGTAAACGTGATACCCAACCCACCCAGCAACGTGGGCCAGTCTAAGCCGACGGCCTACCTCGGCCTCGACTTGGGCGGTACCAAGATCGAGGTGGCTGCGCTCGACGGCGATGGGCGGTTTTTGTTGCGCGAGCGGTGCGATACGCCGCAGGGCGACTATGACGCGACCATCGAGGCCATCGCCGCGCGGGTGGCGGCGGCCGATGGGCAACTCGGCTGCAGGCTGCCGCTGGGCGCGGCGATTCCGGGTTCGGTGTCGCCGGTTTCCGGGCTGATTCGCAACGCCAATTCCACCGTGCTCAATGGCCGCCCACTGCTGCAAGACCTGCAACGGCGGTTGGATCGACCGGTGCGCTTGCACAACGATGCCAACTGTCTAGCGATCAGCGAGGCGGTGGACGGCGCGGGGCAGGGCGCCCGCGTGGTGTTTGCGGTGATTCTGGGCACTGGCGTGGGCGCTGGTATCGCCATCGACGGCGCGGATTGGCTGGGCTGCAATGCGGTGGCGGGGGAGTGGGGCCACAACCCGCTGCCCTGGCCGCGCCTGCCATCTGCCTGGCGCGAACTGCCGGGGCCGCGTTGTTGGTGTGGTTTGCAGGGCTGCATCGAAACCTGGTTGAGTGGGCCGGGCTTAGTCGCCGATCATTTCGCGCGGGTTGGGCAAGCGAGGGGCCAGCAACGCAGCGCCAAGGAGCTGATCGCGGCCATGCGCGCGGGTGATAGCGCCGCGCGGGCAAGTTTCATCCGCTATGCCGACCGGCTGGCCCGGGCGCTGGCGCAGGTTATCAATCTGCTCGACCCCGACGTCGTCGTGCTAGGCGGGGGCATGAGCAATGTGGCCGAGCTGTACGACGAAGTGCCGCGCCGCTGGGGCGCCTGGGTGTTTTCCGATACGGTGCGCACCCGGCTGCTGCCCGCGCAGCATGGCGATTCTTCCGGGGTGCGCGGGGCGGCCTGGTTGTGGCGCGATCAGCTTCGCTCGGCAGCGCCTTCTTCTCCCCCTTCTCCTCCCGCCTGACGCTCTGAAAAATCGAGCGCGGCCGAGTTGATGCAGTAGCGCAGGCCGGTGGGGTTGGGGCCGTCGGGGAAGACGTGGCCGAGATGCGCGCCGCATTGCCCGCACTGCACTTCGGTGCGCACCATGCCGTGACTGAGGTCGCGTACTTCGCGGATCACGGCTTGCGCGGTGGGCTGCCAGAAGCTGGGCCAGCCGCTGCCCGATTCGAACTTGGTGCGCGAGTCGAACAGCGGCGTGCCGCAGCACACGCAGCGATAGACGCCGTCGCCGTGGTGGTCCCAGTACAGGCCGGTGAACGGCGGCTCGGTGGCGCTGCAACGCGTCACGCGGTATTGCTCCTCGCTCAGTTTGCTGCGCCAGAGGGCGTCATTCGTGTCTTCGGGGGTGGGCTTGGACATGATGCTTTCCTTTCAAGAGGAGCAGGACAGGCAGGCGGGGGGCGCGTGTTCCGGCGGGGGTTCAGCGTAATGCGGCGGCGCGGCGTGCGCGTCGAAAGGCCGCGTGAGCGCATGCAGCAGGCGGCGCACTTCGCTGAAGTCGCCCGCCTCGGCCTGGGCGATGGCGGCTTGCGCCAGATGGTGGCGCAGCACCACGAGCGGATTGACGGCATTCATCGCCACGGCGCGCGCTGCGTCGTCGCGGCCTTCCGCCCGCAGGCGCTCGCGGTAGCGGGCCACCCAGTCGGCAAAGCGTTGCGGCTCGCACGCGAATTGCGCTGCGAGGGCGGGGGGGATGGGCGCGTGTGCGTCGGCGGCAAGTTGCGCGAGATGGCGAAAGCTCAGAGTCCAGTCGCTGCGATTGGCCGCCATGGTGTCGAGCAGATCCTGAAACAGATCGCCGTCGCCCGGATGCGGCTCGGTCAGCCCGAGCTTGGCGGCGAGTTGTTGCTGCATGGCCTGCACGTACAGCGGGCGAAATTGATCGACCGCGGCCAGCGCCGATTCGGGCTTGTCGATCAGAGGCAGCAGGGCCTGGCCCAGCGCCAGCAAATTCCAGTGCGCCACGGCGGGTTGACGGCCGTAGGCGTAGCGCCCGCCGCGGTCGGTGGTGTTGGGGGTGTGCAGCGGGTCGTAGGCGTCGAGAAAGGCGAAAGGGCCGTAATCGATGGTCCAACCCAGGATGGACATATTGTCGGTATTCATTACCCCGTGAATGAAGCCGACCGCCTGCCACCGGGCGATGAGCCGCGCGGTGCGCGCCACCACCCATTGCAACAGCGACAGCGCGGGCTGCGGGGTGTTGGCGCAGTCGGGGCAGTACTGGGCGATCACCCAGTCGGTCAGCGCGCGCAACTGCTCGGTCTGGCCGCTGTAGCTGAAATGCTCGAAATGCCCGAAGCGCACGAAACTCGGACTCAGCCGGGTGACCATCGCTGCGGTTTCGATGCGCTCGCGCCGCACCGGGCGGCTCGATCCCACCAGGCACAGCGCCCGCGTGGTGGGAATGCCCAGCGCCGCCATGGCTTCCGAGCACAAAAATTCTCGGATGGAAGAACGCAGCACCGCCCAGCCGTCGCCCATGCGCGAAAACGGCGTGCGGCCGCTGCCCTTGAATTGCACTTCCCAACGGGCATAGCCGCCGCTGTGCCGTCCGCCACTGGCATCTGGCCAGTCGCCCAGCAGCAGCGCGCGGCCGTCGCCAAGCTGCCCCGCCCAGTTGCCGAACTGATGCCCGGCGTACACCGTGGCACGGCTGCCGCCGCTGATCGCCGCGACAAGGCCGCCGAAAGCCCGCGCCCAGTCCTGCTCGTCTTGCGGGGTTGCGGGCGCAGTCAGGCCGACCAGCGCCGCGGCGTCGGCGCTGCTGCCTACCAGCACCGGGTCGGGCAAGGGGCTGACCGCCACCGGCACGCTGAATGCGTCGCCCAGGGCGGCAAACTGCTGCGCCAGCGGCGGCCAAGAGCGGCTCGCCGGCGGAGCAGAGGCGGGAAAATCCAGAGCAGCGGAAGTCATGCCTGCATTCTCGGAGAAAGCCGCGGCCCCGGTGGGTATCGGGGTATCCTGTGCCTCTGCTTTTTGCCTGATGTTCAAGCCATGCCGCTCACAAAAAACCCGGCCCATCCAGATGCGGTCATCGCGTTGCCTTTCGGTCGCATGGGCCTGTTCTGCACCGACGACGTGGTGTTGCGCCTGGAATATCTTCCGCCAGAAACTCCTCTCACCCCGCCCTCCACGCCGCTATGCCGCGCTGTGGCTGCGCAACTGAGCGCCTACGGTGACGATCCGGCGTATCGCTTCGATCTCCCGCTGGCGGCGGCGGGCACGATGTTTCAGCGCCGGGTCTGGGCGCTGTTGCAGCAAATTCCGCCAGGTCAGACGCGCACTTATGGCGATGCCGCGCTGGAGTTGCACAGCGCAGCCCGGGCCGTTGGGCAGGCTTGCGCGGCCAACCCGTTCGCCCCCGTGGTGCCGTGTCACCGCATGGTCGCGCAAGGCGGGCTGGGCGGATTTGCTCATTCCACCGCGCAAGACGGGTATCTGCTGGGCATCAAACGCTGGCTGCTGCAGCATGAAGCCAGCTTGCGATCGGCTCGTCCCCATGCCTGAAGCCCCGCTTTACCTTGAATGGCCGCCCGCGCCCGAAGCCTGCGCCACTACGATCGACCGTTTCTGCGACGCACTCTGGCTGGAAGACGGACTCTCGCTCAACACCCTCGCCGCTTACCGCCGCGACCTCACGCTGATGGCGCGCTGGCTGGCCTTTTCGCAGCGCCCGCCCTTGATCGAAGCGTCGCTGCGTGATGTGCAGGCGTATATCGCGGCCCGCTTTGTGCAAAGCAAAGCCACCTCGTCCAACCGGCGACTGGTGGTGTTGCGCCGCTTTTACCGCTGGGCCTTGCGTGAGCACTTGCGCACCGACGACCCCACGCTGCAGCTCGACACCGCGCGTCAGCCGCCGCGCCGCCCCAAGACCCTGAGCGAAGCGCAGGTGGAAGCGCTGCTCGCCGCACCCGAGGTGGACACGCCGCTGGGCCTGCGCGACCGCGCCATGCTCGAACTGCTCTACGCCAGCGGCCTGCGGGTGAGCGAGCTGGTGGCGCTACCGGTGGTACGCGTGTCGCTCGATCAGGGCATGGTGCAGATTGCGGGCAAAGGCGGCAAAGAGCGACTCGTGCCGTTCGGCAGCGCCGCGCAAGACTGGCTGCAGAACTACCTGCGCACTGCGCGCCATGAGTTGCTGCAGGGGCGCGACAGCCCCTTTCTGTTCGTCACCGCGCGCAGCGGGCAAAGCGCCCGCGAAACCACCGGCATGACGCGGCAGATGTTCTGGATGCGCATCAAGGCCTATGCGCGCAAGGCCGACATCGACGTACCGCTGTCGCCCCACACCCTGCGCCACGCTTTCGCCACCCATTTGCTCAACCACGGCGCCGACCTGCGTGTGGTGCAATTGCTGCTCGGTCATGCCGATATTTCCACCACGCAGATCTACACCCACATCGCGCGCGAACGGCTCAAGACGCTGCACGCCCGCCACCACCCCCGCGCCTGATCGCGCTCAAGCCCCGCTATGGCCCAAGACAACTTCTGGTCCGCCTTCGTCCTGCTGCTGCTGATCCTCGACCCCTTTGGCAATCTGCCGTTTTTCATCGCGGTCATGCGCAAGCTGCCGATTCAGCGCCGCCTGCCCGTGGCGCTGCGCGAAATCGGCATCGCCTACGCCGTGCTGCTGGCTTTCATGTTCGGCGGCCACGGTTTTCTGAAACTGATGAACCTCAGCCAGCCTTCCATCGAAGTGGCCGGCGGGGTCATTTTGCTGCTGGTGGCGATCAAGATGATTTTCTCCACCACGTCTGAAATTTTCGGCGGCGAGGGCGGACGCGAACCCTTGATCTTTCCCCTGGCCGTGCCGCTGCTGGCCGGACCGTCCGCGCTGGCCACAGTCTTGCTGCTGGCCTCGCGCCAGCCCGGCGAAATCTGGACCTGGGTGGGCGCGCTCAGCTCGGCGGTGGCTGTCACCGGCGGGTTGCTACTGATGAGCGAAACCCTGCTCAAGTGGCTGGGCGACTCGGTGATGAACGCCGCCGAAAAACTCATGGGCCTCATCCTCACCGCCATTGCCGTGAATATGCTGCTGTCGGGTATTCGCAGCTATTTCGGGCTATGAATTCGCCAGTGCTGCCGATAGCATGCTTCTGTGCAACGCTTTGCAGCGATTTCCCTCCAACCTACTCAGCAATCAATCACCATGGAACGCCTGACTTTCACCCCGGAAGACCGCGAAGCCCTGGCCCATTTTCTGGGTCAGCTCGTGGACACCACCATCCTCACTCGCCGAGAAATTCATGACTTTCTCGACTACTGCGATCTCATGGCGCCGAAAAAAGGCGAAGTCATCGCCGATATCGGCCAGGTTGGCGAGAGCCTGTTTTTCGTACTCGAAGGGCAGGGCTGCCTGATGGCGCAGTTGCCCGAAAGCGAAATGGAAATCGGCAAGATCATGCCCGGAGAAATGCTCGGCGAGATGAGCTTTTTCGACCGCAAGCCGCGCGAAGTTCGCTTGCGCGCAGGCGAAGACACCCGCCTGCTGCGCATCAGCCGCGCCATGTACAACCGTCTGCGTCTTGAGCGCCCGCTGCTCGCCGTGCTGCTGCTCGAAGTGGCCATCATCAGCCTCGATCACCTCTACCGCCGCACCTCCTCGGAGATGGCGCAGATCAACCGTTATATGTACCGCACCGGGCGGTAAACGCCGTACCGCCCGCCGTTTCGCCCGCCGTTTCGTCATGTCCGCGCCACGACTCGATCTGCAGATTCGGCGGGCCTACGACCCGCCGAGTTCTGACGACGGCACGCGCATCCTCATCGACCGCCTCTGGCCGCGCGGTCTGCGCAAAGACGGCGCCCACATCGATCATTGGTTGAAAGACCTCGCCCCCAGCCCGGCGCTGCGCGTCTGGTTCGGCCATGAGCCGGAGCGTTTTGCCGAGTTTTCGAAGCGCTACACGGCCGAACTCGATGCCTTGGCGGGTGACGCTGCGGCCCTACAAACCCTGGGCGAAGCGCTGCGGGCAGGGCGCGTCACCCTGCTGTTTGCTGCGCACGACCCGCAAATCAACCACGCCCGGGTGCTCGAAGACTGGCTGCGTCGGCCGCACGCTTGGCTCTCGGCAAGAAAGGCCGAATGAACTTCGCGCCCGATGCCGTCCTCGATTTCTGGTTTCGCGAAATCGAGCCCGCGCAGTGGTTCAAGGCCGACCCGGTCCTCGACGCGCTGCTGCGCACGCGTTTCGGTGCACTTCATAGCAAGGCGGTGCGATGTGAGTTGTTTACGTGGAGAGCTACGCCGCAGGGTCGGCTGGCGGAAATCATCGTGCTCGACCAGTTTTCGCGCAATCTGTTCCGGGGCGATCCGCGCGCCTTCGCCGCCGATGCGCAGGCGCTCACCCTAGCGCAGGAAGCGGTGGCCTGCGGCGCCGATCAGGCGCTGACGCAGCAACAGCGCATCTTTGCGTACATGCCCTATATGCACAGCGAATCGGCCTCGATTCATGTCGTGGCCGAAACCCTGTTTCGCGCCAACGGGCTGGCGAACAACCTCGACTTCGAGCTGCGCCACAAAGCCATCATCGACCGCTTTGGCCGCTACCCCCACCGCAACGCCATCCTCGGTCGGGAATCGACGGACGAGGAAATTGAATTTTTGAAGCTGCCGGGCTCCAGTTTCTGAGTGCCACACCCTAAGGAAGCTGAGGGGGCGGCAAATGGGCGGGCGGGTCTACCGCATGCTTGGCCAGATCGTCCAGAAACAAGGAGTCCAGCACGTCCTTGCTCGTCGCAGCAAGAACAACCTTGGGTGCCACACCGGCGTCAAGTGCTTGCTGCCAGCGCCCAGCACAGACGCACCAGTGGTCGCCGGGTTTCAACCCAGGGAAGCGCAGTTTTGGGTTGGGTGTGGACAGATCATTGCCTTGCGATTTTGTGTATGCGAGGAACTGTGCGTCCATCAAAGCGCACACGCCATGCACTCCAGCGTCCTGTGCTGTCACGGCGCAGTAGCCGTTGCGCAAATATCCCGTCTGTGGAGCCTGGCTGCAAGATTGCAAAGGCTGATTCAGCACATTGAGCAAGGCCGGATCGGCTTCAGACTTATTGGGCGTTTGCGCAAACGCGGAGGTTGAAATCAAGACCGTACCAAGGCATGCGATGCAGGACGCAAAAAAACGACGGTAGTGCGCGGTGATGGTTGCCAAAACTCTTCTCCGAACCCAAACGAGGCTCAAGAATATGGCGCTGTGAGTGCCCTCATCCGTTGTGAGGGGGATTTGACGTCGCGTGCCCAATTAGCCAGGGCCGTGCACGGAGCGCTTTTGCGCCCGTCAGCAGGGCACCTCGAAAAACCGCCCGGACGCTGGCATGATGTTGCCTGTGTCGGGGGCATGAGGAAGTGGAGATGATCAAGGGCAGTCAGTCTGTTCGCGGAGCAAGAGCGTGAGACGAAGCTGGACAAGATCGGCGACGCGCTGGGCAAGCTGTCTGCGCACGTGGACTTTGCGGCGCTGGCCGCGCAGATCGACGAGGCAGCGCCCCGGCCTGGCCGCGAGCGCGGCGGACGGTCGCCGTTTCCGACCGAGTTGATGGTCCGGGTTCTGGTGATCCAGCAGCTCTACAACCTCAGCGATGAACAGATGGAATTCCAGCTCCTGGACCGGTTGAGCTTCCAGCGCTTCGTGGGGCTGCGGCAGAGTTCGCACGCACCCGACCGCACGACCCTCTGGACTTTCAAGGAGAGGCTGATCAAGGCGGGGGCTACCGAGAAGATCTTCGAAGCGGTGAACCGGCAGCTCGACCGCCAAGGCTACATCGCGCGGGGCGGGCAGATGATCGACGCGAGCATCGTGCCGGTCCCGAAGCAGAAGCTCACGCGTGACGAGAAGGAGATCGTTCAGCAGGACGTCATGCCGGCCGAGTGGTCGCCTTCGAAGCGTCGGCAGAAGGACGTGCAGGCGCGCTGGACCAAGAAGCACGGCAAGAGCGACTTCGGCTACAAGTTGTCCACGAGCGTGGACAAGCGACACAAGCTGATTCGCCGCGTGCAGGTGAGCACGGCCAGCGAGCACGACACCTTGCACTTCGATGGCGTGCTCGATGCTGGCAACACCAGCCGCGATGTCTACGCCGACAAGGGCTACGTCGACGGCGAGCGCGAGCAGCGCCTGACGGCCCAGGGCTGGCGCCTGCATATCCAGCGCAAGGGCCAAGCTGGCAAGCCGTTGTCGGACTGTCAGGAGCGACGAAATCGGCGCATTGCCAAGACCCGGGCCCGCGTGGAGCACATCTACGCCAGCCTGGAGCAGATGGGCGGCAAGGCGTTGCGCTCAATCGGCCTGGACCGGGCGACGCTGCATCTGCACTGGAAGGCGGCGACCTACAACCTGCGGCGTCTGTGCACGCTGATGGACGTCGGTCCGCAGCCCTTCTGACGCCCGAAATGGGCTTGGACCGGTCGAAATCGACCGAATCCAGGCACAGAGGGCACAAAGATCCTCGCGCTGCCCTTCGCAGGCCCCGGAACTGGGCTCGATTGTGGCGTCATCATGGCGATGTCAGCTCAAAAACCGGGTAATTCGAGGTGCCCAGCAGGCGAAGCGAGCAGGCGCTAGATCGCACGCTCAAGCTGGGCTAGCTCTTCAGTGCTGAACCCCGCCTGCAGCCGTGCGTCGCGATTGAACGGGGGTTTGATCCGCGGGGCGTCGAAAGCGGCGGCCAGTTCGCCGTGCGCGGCAAGGGGGTTGCGGCCTGTCTGGGCACAGGCCCAGTGATACCAGCGGTTGCCGATGGCGACGTGGCCGATTTCGTCGGCCAGAATGCGGTCGAGAATTTCCGCGCCGCGCGCATCGCCAGCGGCGGCCAGCTTGGCGCGAATGCTGGGGTTCACGTCCAGCCCCCGGGCTTCGAGGGTGCGCGGCACCAGCGCCATGCGGGCGAGCAGGTCGCCAGCGGTTTTTTCGGCCATGTCCCACAGGCCGTTGTGGGCGGGAAAGTCGCCGTATTCAGCGCCGATCCCGCGCAGGTGATTGCGCAGCAGAGTGAAGTGCTCGGCTTCTTCGGCGGCCACGCGAATCCAGTCGCGGTAAAAATCGTCGGGCAAGTCCTGAAAACGCCACACGGCATCGAGGGCGAGGTTGATGGCGTTGAACTCGATGTGCGCAATGGAGTGCAGCAGGGCGGCGTGACCCTTGGGGTCGCGCGGATTGCGGCGGGGCATCTGTTGCGCGGGGATCAGTTCAGGCTTTTCCGGGCGGCCGGGGAGGGCGGCGTTTGGCGGTGTCTGCACACAGCTGGGCGGGTCGATGCTCACCCGCCCTTGGTGCAGATCGTCGCGCAGGGCCAGCGCCAGCTTAACCTTGTGCGCCGGGTCGGGCTCGATCAGTGCGGCCAATGCGGCCTGGCGCGCCGAGCTGGAAGAGATGGGCGCACTCACTGTGTTTTCTTCAGCACGGTCATGGCCGAGGCGATGAGGCCGGCGGCCTGGCTCATGTCTCCAGGCACGATGAGGGTGGTGCTCGATTTGGCGAGGTTGGCATAAGTGTCCAGACCTTGCTGGGCGACCTTGAGCTGCACGGCTTCGGCGCCGCCGGGTTTTTGAATGGCATTGGCCACGACTTCCAGCGCGTGCGCCGTCGCGTCGGCCACGGCCTCGATGGCGGCGGCTTCGCCTTGCGCATTGTTGATGGCCGCCTGCTTCTGCCCCTCAGATCGCGCGATGAAGGCCTGGCGCTCGCCTTCGGCGACGTTGATGGCCTGCTGACGCGCACCTTCCGAGGTGGCGATCACGGCGCGCTTTTCACGCTCGGCGGTAATCTGGCGCTGCATGGCGTGCAGGATTTCGTTGGGCGGTGTGAGATCCTTGATTTCGTAGCGCAACACCTTCACGCCCCAGGTGGCGGCGGCATCGTCGAGAGAATTCACCACGCTGTGATTGATGAACTCGCGTTCTTCGAAAGTCTTGTCGAGTTCGAGCTTGCCGACCACCGAGCGCAGCGTGGTCTGAGCCAGTTGGGTGATGGCGACGATGTAGTTCGACGAGCCGTAGCTGGCACGCATGGCGTCGGTCACCTGGAAATACAGCACGCCGTCCACGGTGAGCTGGGTGTTGTCTTTGGTGATGCAGATCTGGCTGGGCACGTCGAGCGGAATTTCTTTCAGCGAGTGTTTGTAGGCCACGCTGTCGATGAAGGGAATGATGATGTTCAGTCCCGGTTGCAGGGTGGCGTGGTAGCGGCCGAGACGCTCCAGAATCCAGGCGTTTTGCTGCGGCACGATCTTGATGCCGCGGCTGACGAACAACACGGCGATGACGGCCAGGATGATGGCGATTTCCATACAGGTCTCCGTTGGGGGATGAATTTTTGGGGCGGTATTCAGCCCGGATTATGTTGTGCGTTCGTGTCGAGCGATGGCGCGGCTTGTGCGGCGGGCAGCGGTTCGATCAGCAGCACATTGCCGTCTTGCCCGGCAATGCGGTGCGGGCCGGTTTGTAGTGGGCCACGCCGCAGCAGCCGCGCAGACCAGTCCGAACCCCGGTAATGCACCCGCGCGACGCCATCTGCCGACCAGGCGGACACATCGACCGTGGCACCGAGATCGAGGTTGTCGTGCCGCACATCGGCGGCGGTGCGTTTACCGAAAACGCGCCGGGTCAGATACAACGCGATCACCGCGCCGCCGCCCACCACGGTGAACGCCACCCAATGCCAGGGCATGGGCAGCCCGGCGTGCGCCGCCAGTGCGCCGGCCACGGCGCCCACGGCCAGCATGAGCAAATAGAAGGTGCCGCTGACCAGTTCCATCGCGACAAAGAAACCGGCCAGAATCCACCAGGCGGTCGGGTTGTCCATCTCGGGTGCTCCCAATATTGATGGCGCGAAGCAGGGCGCTTCACACAGATTTCCTACACTCTCGCACTTTATCCCTTCCGCGTCGGAGCCGTCATGCACTTTCGTTTTCCCATTGTCATCATCGATGAAGACTTCCGCTCGGAAAACTCGTCAGGCCTCGGCATTCGCGCGCTGGCGCAGGCCATCGAGAAGGAAGGCATGGAGGTGCTGGGCGTGACCAGCTATGGCGATCTCTCCAGCTTCGCGCAGCAGCAAAGCCGGGTGAGCGCATTCATTCTCTCTATCGACGATGAGGAATTCGCCACCGCGGAGGAGGGCGTGGAACCGAAGGCTTTGCACAACCTGCGCGCCTTCATCGAGGAGATTCGCTTTCGCAACGCCGAGATTCCCATCTACCTCTACGGCGAGACGCGCACTTCGGGGCATATTCCCAACGACATCCTGCGCGAACTGCACGGCTTCATCCACATGTTCGAGGACACGCCGGAGTTCGTGGCGCGGCACATCATCCGCGAGGCACGCTCGTACATGGACTCACTGGCGCCGCCATTCTTTCGCGCCCTGGTCGGCTACGCCGCCGATGGTTCCTACTCCTGGCATTGCCCCGGTCATTCCGGCGGCGTCGCCTTCCTGAAGAGCCCGGTGGGGCAGATGTTCCACCAGTTCTTTGGCGAAAATCTGCTGCGCGCGGACGTGTGCAACTCGGTGGATGAGCTGGGCCAGTTGCTCGACCACACCGGCCCGGTGGCGGCGAGCGAGCGCAACGCGGCGCGCATTTTCCATGCCGATCATCTGTTTTTCGTCACCAACGGCACCTCCACCTCGAACAAGATGGTTTGGCACAGCACCGTGGCGCCGGGCGATGTGGTGGTGGTGGATCGCAACTGTCACAAATCCATCCTGCACGCCATCATCATGACTGGTGCGCTGCCGGTGTTCCTCACGCCGACGCGCAATCATTACGGCATCATCGGGCCGATTCCGATGGCCGAGTTCCACCCGGACAACATCGCTCGCAAGATTGCCGAGAATCCGCTCACGCGACATCTCGTCGGCAAAATCAAGCCGCGGGTGCTGACCATCACCCAGTCCACCTACGACGGCGTGCTTTACAACGTGGACACCATCAAGCAGATGCTCGACGGCCACATCGACACCCTGCATTTCGACGAAGCCTGGCTGCCGCACGCCTGTTTTCACGACTTCTATCGCGGCATGCATGCCATCGGTCCCGACCGCGAGCGCACCAAGGAAGCGATGGTGTTCGCCACGCAATCGACCCACAAGCTGCTTGCGGGCCTGAGCCAGGCCTCGCAGATTTTGGTGCAGAACGCGCAAAACCAGCAACTCGATTTCCATCGCTTCAACGAGGCGTATCTGATGCACAGCTCCACCTCGCCGCAGTACGCCATCATCGCCTCATGCGATGTCGCCGCGGCCATGATGGAGCCGCCGGGCGGCACCGCGCTGGTCGAAGAAAGCATTCTGGAGGCCATGAACTTCCGCCGCGCCATGCGCAAGGTCGATGCCGATTACGGAAAGGACTGGTGGTTCAAGGTCTGGGGGCCGAACGACTTGGCGGAGGAGGGCACCGGCGAGCGCGACGACTGGCTGCTGCACGCCACCGACGACTGGCACGGCTTCGGCGCCGTGGCCGACGGCTTCAATATGCTCGACCCGATCAAGTCCACCATCGTCACGCCGGGGCTGAACATCAACGGCGATTTCGACGCCACCGGCATCCCGGCCGCCATCGTCACCCGCTTCCTGGCAGAGCATGGGGTGATTGTCGAAAAGACCGGGCTCTACAGCTTTTTCATCATGTTCACCATCGGCATCACCAAGGGCCGGTGGAACACCCTGGTCACGGCGCTACAGCAGTTCAAGGACGACTACGACCGCAATCAGCCGCTATGGCGCATTCTGCCCGAATTCGTGGCGCAGAATCCGCGCTACGAGCGCATCGGTCTGCGCGATCTGTGTCAGCAGATCCACGAAGCCTATCGTGAGCAGGACGTTGCCCGTCTGACCACCGAGATGTACCTCTCCGATTTGCAGCCGGCCATGACGCCGACCGACGCCTACGCCAAGATGGCGCACCGTGACATCGAGCGGGTGGAGATCGATCAGCTTGAAGGCCGCATCACCGCGGCGCTGGTTACGCCGTATCCGCCGGGCATTCCGCTGCTCATTCCGGGCGAGCGCTTCAACGCGCCCATCATGCGCTACCTGAAGTTCGCCCGCGACTTCAATCTGCGCTTCCCGGGATTTGCCACCGACGTGCATGGACTGGTGACCGAAACCGACGCCAGCGGAAACAAGCGCTATTTCGTGGACTGCGTGCGCAACGCGGACTGAAACAGTTTTCTACCGGCGGCGGCTACGAGAGGGGCCGCCGTCTATCTCTTGGTGTGCAGAGTCATGTTGCACATTTAACATAATGCACATATGCTCTCGGGTCGAAGGGCACGCTGGGCCGCTATCCTGCTGCAATGGATGCAGCAGACCTTTTCGGACAAATTCCTGTCACTCTCGAAGATGTGAGTTTGTGGGTTGCCGCCGTGGCACCCCATGTCATCAGCTCAAGGCTACGCCTTGAGCACTACATCAAAATGTGGGACGTGGCCACGAAGGTAGCCACTGCGAAAGCATCAGGCAAATTCCACGAAGTCAGTGCTTCGGCAGATGCCGGAACAGCTCAAAAAGCACTAGACCTGCTGCAATCCAGAGCAGCAGCTGAAACCACCAGCGTTTAAACACGTCAGCCAGATCAGGCGGGGCTGATCTGGCCTGCATGGGTGCGGCCCGCCTGGACAAGTCGGGCCGAGCTGGAGCGGTTTTGTTCTGCTGAACTCCACCAGTCGCCCGGACTGGAGACCTCGGAGTGGGCTTAGAGACGCCCTGCTCTATCTCTCTGTGCTTGTCTGCCCAGTAGTCTCTGTCTTGGAATCCCATCACAACCCCCTCATAAGCTGAACTTGCACCAAAAGGCAAACAGCAAGTGCAAGATTGAATGAATATGAGGTTTCAGCGCATATCCATTCAATCCTAAAACAAAGACTGTAACAGGTGCGGTGCTTCAGAGCTGTTGAGGTATGCCAGCAAAAAGACGGTCTATCAGGGCCGATTCTGCGAACGTCGGAGCGGCGGCAACGATGGCGCGGTTTCAGCCTCTCTTTGTTCGCATAGGAAACCCCGCCGGGACTAATAGAGGGTTCGCCGCATCGCGGGTTACGCGGACAAGCGTCCCCCTGCTCCGGCCAGGTCAACGCGCCGCTATCCCTGCGGGGCAAAAACCAAAAAAAACCAAAAAAAACGACAAATCAGTGAGCACCATAAGCAGCAGGCATCGAGGCAACGGCAGCCACATCAGGATAAGTCGCAACACCTGCACCAAAAGCACACATCGGCGCATCGTTGACAACACGGCAATTACGAGCCTCATAGAGATCGCCGTGACCATCGGCAACAAGATAGACAGTACGACCGCCCCGAGACATCGAACCGACCACACGCACCGAAGTAGAGCCAGAAGAATGCTCGGGCTTGGACGGAACAATAGCAGAAGAAACAGACCGGCCAACACCAGCAGAAGCACGAGCAACCTGAGCAGCAGGAGAAGCAGAAACACCCGTCATGCGGTGCCAAACATGCAATCCCATCGCAACACCACCGCCAAGAAAAGCCAAGGCACCCAAACCAAAAACCACCTTACGAACCGGAACGCGCGATTTATGCGTGTGAATCGTTGCACTCTGATAAAGCGGATAAACCGATTTTCTCAGCTTGAAGCGAGTCACAATCGCTTTATTATTATCAAGCTTCGAGGTAGGGTCATTCATCACACCCTCATTTTCAAGCTGAGTGGTGGAATTAAACGAAAAAGCTCGAATAAAGTGCCGATGGACACCGACCAAACGACGCGCGAAAACGTCAATCTGCATCGGATGTGGTGTGGTCAGAAAAATATCGTGACCCTTATGACGATGCGTGCCAAGTTCATTGATCCAATCCGGCAAGTCTTTAGACGCCGTGCGAGCAGGCATCGAGTTTTGAGCCTCATCCACCAAAATCAATGAACCATCAGGACATTCACGCCACTCCGAAGGCTCAATCATGGTGACACCGAGTTTATCAATACCTAGCTGTGTCCACCGAATACCCGAAGCGAAAACAGGACGCCCTGTTTCTTCGTGAAGCTTCAAAACATCATAAATACAGCTTGAAGTTTTCCCGGCACCGTTCAACCCGGTATAAAGATAAATCATTTCTCAGCCCCCATTTACAAAGCGCCAACCAAGAAAGACGGATAAGCGCATAAAAGAAAGAAAACTCAAAAACGAAATCAAGAAAGAGCACGTAGAACCACCTTTGCTTTCATAATGGCAACCTTGGCAGTAACAGCACCCACGATCATAGACAAAGCAGTATTAAAACCCAACAAAAGCCAGAAATCAGCAGCATAAGAACTCAAATTATTAACAGAAGCGACATAAGAAGTAAACATATTAAGAATAGTGTCCATTCCAGCAAAAGTCGCAAAACCAACACCCAAGATAACCGATAATTGCGCCCAAATGCTGCCAGCAGCATAAGCCGCAACGCGAACCAGAAACGGAGCCAACCATTCAGCAAGAGCCGACAGAATCGCACCCATAATCAAATATCTCCAAGATGGGCGCGGGCGCGCGGCACAAGTGCCAGCCCGCGCCCGCGCGCGCCATCAATCAAGGTCACTTCACAAGAATAAACATCGCAGCCAGCGCACCAGCCGTCAGCACAAGAGGCTTCAACTCCCCAGCTAAATTGCACCACGGCGTAAGGTCTAGCGTGGCAGTCTGAAGGCCGGGTAACCCAAGCTGCATCACAATGGGAGCAGGGCATTGACCTGCTGTAGTGTCAATGTTCGGTAGCGGAAGCTGGATCACTCCGGGCGGTACAGGCGGCACTGTAGGCACAGAAGCATCAGGAGGAGTAAAAGGGGAAGGCGCAGATGCAGGTGCCGAACTCGGCGGCGCGACAGGGCTAGTCGTCGTCGAAGTCGTCGTGGTAGGAGAAGGCGACGGGTTAGAAGCAGTAGGAGCCGGAGTAGTCGTTGTTGTCGTCGTGGTCGTCGGAGAAGCCGAAGCATTAGGCCCGCTATAAGTAATAATTTCGGTAGTGTTTTTTGTGACTTTCGTTGTCGAGCCGTCAGGGTTAGTCGTCGTCGTCGTTACGGGAGGCAGTGAGACACTCGACGGACCTGAGAGCAGAGGAGGAGAGGCCTGCGGATAGTCTCCAGATGACGCCTCTTTGGACGCGAGCTGAGAGGCACTGTTCGGGTTTGACTGAAGCCACGGCAGGATGTAAGGAACCAGCTGCGCAGGCGGAACGTCATTACCCGGAGCAGGAGCTTGCGAACCCGGAGAGTTAAGGCCTGGGCACAAAAAAGGCCCGCCCGTGCCTCGTTCAGGCTGAATGCCATTCACACCGTCGATGGTGTAAGAGATAGTTACACCACCACCTGAGCTCATAGATAAGTTGGTAACGACCCCGGAGTGGTTATAGGTGTTGTACATGCTAGAGGCAACCCATTGAGCCAAGGTCAGCGCACCGACATCGCCGCCCATCGTAGGCGAGGAGCCATCCGGGCAAACGTACAAGTTCGGATTACCCGTCGCCGGGATTTCGTACGATTGATTGACTGAATCCCAAATCAGCGAACCCAACGTCGCGCCAACAACCGCATAAACGGCAGCCTCTGGAAGGAAGGCGGCAGCTGCAGAGAGCTCAGCCGCAGTTGACGCCTTAGTCATGGTCATGGGAACCATGACCTCGTTAGCGAC
>NZ_MEGQ01000053.1:0-16845 GCF_001725585.1 Thiomonas sp. SCN 64-16
GAAATTGCGTGCGAAATTGAAGATAGGAGCCCACCCTATGCTGCACAGCTATGCGGCGAGCAATTTCCAGTCTTTCTTGGACCGTGTCGAGATCGATCTCGTCGTCAACCAGCGCGTTCCCCACACCGACTGGATGGCGACCAGCGCTGCCGGTCAGCGTGTGTCGAAGGTGCTGGGCGTCATCGGCGCGAACGCGTCCGGCAAGACAGCGTTGCTCAAGCCCCTGGCGTTTCTGGGTTGGTTTCTAAGTGCCTCGTTCCAGCAAACGCAGCCGGGAGCCCCCATTCCGGTGTCGCCGCATTTCGCCAACAACGCCGAGCCGGTGGAATTGGAATGCACCGCTGAAATCCAGGGCCATCTGTGGCGCTATGTGCTGCGTTGCACCCCGCAGCGGGTGCTGCACGAAGCGCTGTACCGCAAACATGATCGCTTTTGCTATGTTTACATCCGAGATTGGATTGAGGCCAAAGCAACTTACTCCGTGCGACAGCAGGACTTTGGCCTTGACCCCACCAAGGCGGTGGAAGCGCGGCCCAATGTCTCGCTGATTGCCTGGGCTGCGCAATACGGCGTGCCCTTGGCGCTCAAACTCGCCACGCCCATCGTCAGCAGCAATGTCAACATGGTGGGCCGTGTCCAGACGGGCGATCTTGCCGTGTTGCAAGCCAGCAAGAGCTTTTATGAGAACCCGCCTCTGCGAGAGCAGATGGAACGTCTGCTCTGCGGCTGGGATCTGGGCCTTTCTGGACTGAGCATCCGCGAGTCCGAAGTCGCGCAGAACCTGCTCAACCCTGACGTCAAACAGAAGGTCTGGATGCCCTACGGCCACCATGCCAGTCATGGTCAGGATTTCGAGTTGCCCTTTTTCCTGGAGTCCAACGGCACCAAGAGCGCGTTCTCCTTGCTCTCGTTTTTGCTGCCCACCCTCAGCAAGGGCGGCTTGGCGGTGATCGATGAATTTGAGAGCGACTTGCACCCCCACATGCTGGCGGCGATTCTCGATCTCTTTGCCAGTCAGCGGACCAATCCGCATAACGCCCAGTTGGTGTTCACCAGCCACGCCATCGAAGTGCTGAACCTGCTGGACAAACATCAGGTCATGTTGGTGGAGAAGAACGCGGATTGTGAGAGCACCGCCCTGCGGCTCGATCAGATCGGCGGCGTGCGCAGCGATGTCAGCCTGTACGGCAAATACATGACCGGTGCGTTTGGCGCAGTGCCCAATCTGTAATGGCGCCGCGACATCCGAATCGCCCGCAATACCGCACCCTGCTCCTTGTCGGCGAGGGCGAAACCGAACAGGCCTTTTTGCAGCACGTCAAGGCGCTGTACGTGCAACGCGGCAGCGGCTTGCGTGTGACCGTGCGCTGCGCCCACGGCAAAGGCGCAGGCCATGTGGTGGACTACGCCATCCGCCAGCGAATTCACCAGTTCGACCAGGTTGCTGCGCTGCTCGATCCGCGCCATTACGCGGCGCACTTCGGCGCTGATGCCTTGCAAGTCTGGCGAAAAATAGAACCCACGCTGGACGACTTGCTACGCTTGCTCGCAGCGTAGCCATTGGCGGCACGACTTCATACAACACACCACCCCATGCCATTTCTCGATTGGGTCAACAAAAACCAGGCCAAGGAAACGTCGCGCGACGTGCCTTATCACCTGCTCCACCAACAACAGACCTACGGCGACGCGGCCGACAACCTGCTGATCCAGGGCGACAACCTGCTTGCGCTCAAGGCGCTGATTCCCTTTTATGCGGGCCGGGTGAAGTGCATCTTCATCGATCCGCCCTACAACACCCAGAGCGCGTTCGAGCATTACGACGACAAGCTGGAGCACAGCCAGTGGCTGTCGATGATGTACCCGCGACTGGTGCTGCTGCGCGAGTTGCTGGCGGAGGACGGCTCGATCTGGGTGACCATCGACGACAACGAAGCGCACTACCTCAAGGTGTTGATGGATGAGGTGTTTGGGCGAAACAATTTTGTTTCAAACGTCATATGGCAGAAGCGTTTCTCGCCGAACAGCACTGCCGTTCACTTGTCCGATTCGCACGACCACGTTTTGTCCTATGCCAAGGCCAAACAGTCCTGGAACAGGAATCTCTTGCGGCGCACAGCCAAGGCCGATTCAACATACAAAAATCCTGATAACGATCCCCGGGGCGTATGGACTTCAAGCGATCTTTCTGCAAGAAACTTCTATTCCCTTGGCACCTACAGCGTGACGAGCCGAACGGGAAGAGTTATCAGCGGGCCACCCCCAGGTCGCTATTGGACAATAGCAAAGGAAAAGTTTCTGGAACTCGACGCAGACAACCGCATCTGGTGGGGCAGTTCAGGGAACAACCAGCCACGCCTTAAGCGATTTTTGTCGGATGTGAGATCTGGGGTTGTTCCACAAACGATCTGGCTTCACGAAGAAGTTGGCCATACCCAGGAGGCCAAAAAGGAGGTATTGGCATTCGATTCCGAGAACGTCTTTGGCACTCCAAAGCCAGAGCGCTTAATCGAACGGATGCTGGATATAGCCACCAACCCCGGCGACCTCATCCTCGACTCCTTCCTCGGCTCCGGCACCACGGCCGCCGTGGCGCAAAAGATGGGCCGTCGCTGGATCGGCATCGAAATGGGCGAGCACGCCCGCACCCACTGCATCCCCCGCCTGCAAAAGGTCATCGACGGCGAACAGGGCGGCATCAGCGAGGCGGTCGGCTGGAAGGGCGGCGGCGGTTTTCGTTTCTACACCCTGGGCGAGACGGCGTTCGACGCCCACGGCCACATCAACGCCGCCGTGCGTTTTGCCACGCTGGCCGCCTATGTCTGGCACCTCGAAGTGGGCGAGCCCGGCGCGCAGGACTTCGATTCGCCCTTGCTGGGCATGCACAACGGCACGGCCTACTACCTGCTTTACAACGGCATTCTGGGCGACCGCAGGCCCGATGGCGGCAATGTGCTCACCCATCCCGTCCTGCAGCACTTGCAGGCGCTCGCCGCGCATCCCGGCCCGAAGGTGATCTACGGCGAGAGCAGCCGCCTTGGCCCGGCGCGGCTTGCTGCCGAGGGCATCACCTTCAAGCAGATTCCCTACGACATCAAGATGCGCTGACCCAGATGCTCACCCTCAAGACCTACCAGCAGCAAACCCTTGATGCGCTCACCGGGTTTTTGCAGCGCTGCCGCAGTCAGCCCGTGGCGCAAGCCTTCGCCGCCACCCTGGCAGGGCAGGAACGGGCCGTGGCCTACCAGCCGATTTTCGGTGACACGCCCGCCGTGTGCCTGCGCATCCCCACCGGCGGCGGCAAGACACTTGTGGCCGCGCACTGCATCGCGGCCACATCGCGCACCCTGCTCGACACCGATGCCCCCGTGACGCTGTGGCTCACCCCCTCCGACACCATCCGCACCCAGACCCTCGAAGCCCTGGCCAATGTGCGCCACCCTTACCGCCAGGCGCTCGCCCACTCTTTCGGCGACCGCGTGCAGGTGTGCGACCTCGACAGCCTGCAAACCCTCAGCCCGCAGGACGTGGGCAAGGCGGCCATCGTGGTGGTGGCCACCATTCAGAGCTTCAACGTCAGTAACACCGCGCAGCGCAGTGTGTACGCCTTTTTCGAGGAACTGGCGCCGCACTTCGACAACCTGCCGCCGCAGCTCACGCAGGGGCTGGAGAAAGTCACCGCCGCCGATCTGCTGAGCCAACCCTACCTGACCGAGAAAGACGTGGGGAGGGTGAAGTATTCCGTGGCCAACTGGCTGCACCTGCAGCGCCCGGTGGTCATCGTGGATGAGGCGCACAACAACCGCACCGAGCGCTTCTTCCAGACGCTGGGGCGGGTGAATCCCAGTTGCATCATCGAACTCACCGCCACGCCGGTTGCGGGCAACAACGTGCTGCACCATGTCAGCGCCCAGGAACTCAAGGCCGAGCAGATGATCAAGCTGCCCATCGTGCTGGCCGAACATCCGCAGGGCTGGCGCGACTGTGTGGCCGACGCCATGCGCACCCGCGACCAGTTGGAGACCACGGCGCAGGCCGAGCCCGACTACATTCGGCCCATCGTCCTGATTCAGGCGGCGCCCAAAGGCAATGAAGCCACGGTCGATGTGGTGCGCCAGTACCTGATCGACGACCAAAAGATTCCCGAAGACCAGATCGCGGTGGCCACCGGCGCGCAAAAGGAACTCGACGGCATCGACCTGTTCGACCGCGCCTGCCCGGTTCGCTACGTCATCACCGTGGAAGCGCTCAAGGAAGGCTGGGATTGCTCCTTTGCCTATGTGCTGGCTTCGCTGCAATCGGTGAACTCGGCCAAGGACGTGGAGCAGTTGCTCGGGCGCGTGCTGCGCATGCCCTATGCCCGCTCCCGCCAGCAGGAGGCGCTGAACAAGGCCTATGCCCACATCATTGCCGAGAACTTCGCCCAGGCGGCGTCCACGCTCAAAGACCGCATGGTGCAGAACATGGGCTTCGAGCGCTTCGAAGCCGCTGCGGCCTTGCTGCCGCAAACGTCGCTCGATTTGCAAGGGGGGCAAGGCAGGGCGCCAAACGCGATTCCTGACTTCACGCTGCAGGTTTCACAAGCGCCTGACACCCAGCACTGGCCGGAACCGCTGCGACAGGCCGTGGACATCCGCCCAACTTCGCAAGGCGCGACGGTGATTCTGCGCGGCGATGTCAGCGCCGACACGCTGGCGCAGGCGCAAGCCTTCGTCGAGAACACCGTTCCCGCCAAGGAACGCGACAAGGTGCGCGACCAGTTCGACGACTTCCGCGCCCTGCGCCAGGCCATGCGCGCCCCGGCGCAATTGGGCGCGAACTTCATCCCCATCCCGCAGCTTTGTCTGAACCTCGACGGTCACCTGGAAACGGTGGAGCGGGAGACACTGACCGGACTGGGCGACTGGAATCTGGCGAAGCAGCCCGCACAACTGGCCGGGTTCAACATCACCGAGACGGTGAACACCTTCCAGATCGACGTGAACGCCGCGCGCGTTGAATACCGAAAGATCGACACCGCGCAGCTTCACCTCGACGATGCCCCCAGCCATGTGTCCGAGCAAGACCTGGTGGCGTGGCTGGATCGGGAGTTGCGCCAGCCCGATGTGTCGCAGCCGCAATTACAGGCTTATCTGCTTCGCATGGTGCAGCACCTGCTGCACGACCGGCGCATGACCCTCACCGCGCTGGTGCGGGCGCGGTTCCAGTTGGCACAGGCCATCGAGCGCGAGATCGAACGGCTGCGGCAATATGCCGTGGCGCAGGGGTTTCAGCTTCGGCTGCCGGAGATGACTGTGCCGCCAACAGAACAAGCGGCGCCGCACAGCTTTCGCTTCCAGCCCGGGCAATATCCGGCCAGGAATGTGTACCGGGGCAGCTACCAATTCGACAAGCACTTCTACCCGGTGATTCACGACTTGCGGGAGAAGACCCCGGGCGGGAAGGAAACCGAAGAATTCCAATGCGCCCGGCTGATCGACGCGCACCGGCTGGTGAAGTTCTGGGTGCGCAACATCGAGCGTCAGCCGCAATGTTCGTTCTGGCTCCCGACCGCCACGGATTACTTCTACCCGGACTTTGTGGCCGAACTCATCGACGGGCGCATTCTCGTCGTGGAATACAAGGGCGAGCCCTACAAGACCAACGACGACTCGCGCGAGAAAAAACTGGCCGGTGAGCAATGGGAGCGCAGCAGCGACGGACGCTGCCTGTTCCTGTTCGCGGTGGAGCGCGATGATCAGGGGCGGGACGTGGCGAAACAGCTCGAAGCCAAGATCGGGGGCTGACGATGGCACGCCGCCGCAAGCGCAAAAGCCTCAGTGAAATGGGGTTCACGCTGCTCGCCATCGGCGGAGGCGGGCTGCTCGCGCTGAGCTTTTTGCAAAACAGTCCCTTGACGATCATGTTCATGGCGTTGCGTCCCTGGGCGTGGCTGGCCGTCGCTCTCGGCGCCTTCCTCCTCGGCTTGCAGGCACTGTCCACACGACGGGCCGGTGATTTGAGCGGGAAGCCTGACGAGCCGAGCTTCGGGAGCCGTCGGTCCCCCTCAACACACAGATCCAGTCAACCCGCAGACGTATTGATCGACGATGACCTGCGCGACCGCTGGCGTCCCCCCGAGCGAGCAGAGGCCGCCGTTGCGCGGCCGACAGCCTGGACGCAAGCCGTGTTCGATCTGATCGAATGGCGGCGCTTTGAAGCGCTGTGCGAGGCGTTGCTGCAACAGGAGGGATGGTTCACCGCATCGCAGGCGTTCGGTGCGGATGGCGGCATCGACATCCGGCTCTACGGCGATGCGTCCAAATCGCAGTTGATCGGCATCGTGCAATGCAAGAACTGGTCAAGGAAAAAGATCAGTGAAGTGCCGATCCGCGAATTCCTGGGCCTGAAAACCGATCACGGCGTCAGCACGGCGTTGTTCATCACCTCGTCCTCGTTCCTGCCCGGCGCGGTGGATTTGGCGGCCCGGCATGACATCGTGTGGGTGGATGGCAGGGGGCTGCTGGCCCGCATTCTGGCGCAGCCCGTTGAAGTGCAGCAACGCTTGCTGGCAGTGGCCACGGAGGGCGAGTTCTGGCGGCCCACCTGCGTTCAGTGCGGAACGAAGATGACGCTCAAAACGAACTCCACCAATGCAAGCCGGTTCTGGTCGTGCACACGGTGTGGGCATACGCTGTCTGCGCGTCAGGAGGTTGGGGCGTGAAGCCGATTCCGTGGATGGCGGTGGCTTGGTTCGCTGTCTCGATCATTGCCTTGGTGATGTCGATCAAGACGTTTCAGTCGGCTACAGGGCCGCTACACGGGCACGCATCACAAAGTGCGCTGATCCCCAGTCCGGCGACCTCCGTCGCCCCTGCGCCCGTCAACCCAAGCGCCCACACGGCTGCGACCCCGCAAACGCCGCCAGTTCAAAATCGCCCATTCATCGCGGCGGGCGACAAACTGCTCAAATGCGTCGTGAACGGTCAGGTGACCTATACCAACAACCCGCAAGAGTGTCCCGCCGGTACGGCGTCTGATTTGACCGTTTATCCCACGAAGGGCTATTTGGCGACGAAGCCGTAACGCATGCCTTCGACGACACCTTGAAAAACTATCTCCATGACCGATCTCAACCAAGCCCTGACTGCCGAAGAGCTCGACGAGCTCAGCGATTTTCTGGCTCAGCCCGATATGGAGGATCGGTCGATGGATCTGTCCATGCTGGAGGGGTATCTGACGGCCATACTCATCGGCCCGCGCGTGGTGATGCCATCGCAGTGGTTGCCCTGGGTGTGGGATGCCGACGAAGGGCAGGAAGAGGCCGTATTCGCTGATCTCGATCAGGCCAATCGCATCATGGGTCTGCTGATGCGTTTTCTGAATGGCATTGTTCAAACCTTCTTGACCGACCCGGCTGCGTTCGAGCCCATTTATTGGCGTGGCGCGCAATGGAGCGCCGCCGAATGGTGCGAAGGGTTCCTGCTGGGCACGCGGTTCGACCGTGAGGCCTGGGCGGGTTTATGGGTGATTCAGCCAACCTGGGTGACGCCTTTCCTACGGCTGGGTACGGAGACGGGCATCAACTCCACGAAGAATGAAAGCAATGCCGAGCTGTGGATGCAGGCCGTCGCACCGATGCTGATCAAGATTCACGCTTTTTGGAAAGAACGGCGGCAGGCGGTGCCTGCAGGGATCGTCGAGGATGACTTCGGATTCGGGCGGCAGCGTCCTCCCGCCGTGCGCGCCACGTCGAAAGTCGGCCGCAACGAACCATGCCCATGCGGCAGCGGGAAGAAGTTCAAGAAGTGTTGCGGGAGCACAAGCGAGACCGCTCCGCCGGGGCCCCATCTGCATTGAGCTGCGCGCTGCGCTGTCTGCTATCCATTTCGATCTAAAGCTGCGGCAGGCGCCAAGATTCGGCGCCGGAATGGCCTCGCGGCGCACCCCCTTATCTGGGTCATAGTGGGGGATGCGAAAAAGCGGATCTGGCCTCGTGGGCTATCGTGCCGAGGTTCCGACCTCGTGCCGTAGCAAATCCTGCACTTCACACCCGAAGTACTCGCAAAGCTTGTCCAGCACATCGAGCTCTATCCGCTCTGCAGTCTCGTGATAGAGGCGCGTCAAGGTTCCGCGGTTGATCCCGGTGTCGCGCGCGACGTCCGCAATCTTGAGTTTGCGGTCGCCCAGCAGTGAAGAGAGTCTGCACTTGATCACAATGACCTCCAGAGAATCATTTTTGCAACAGGAAGATCGTTTTGGCTTGCAAAAGATCTACAACGACATAGAATGGTCTCTAGGAGATCATTCCGAGCAATGGGGAGTGAATCCGACCTTCAACGCATCTTACTAGGAGAGCAACACGATGTGCACCTATCTCACCACCGACGAGCTTTCAGCCCGGATCAAGTACGACGCGCGGACAATCCGCGAACGTCTCAAGGACTCCGTGCTGCTTGAAGGCATTCACTACGTGCGCCCATTCGGGCGCCGCAAGATCCTCTACATCTGGGAGCAGATCGAAAAAGACCTCAACGCGCTGTCGGGCGAGTCTTCGGCGATTCGGATGGCAGACGGGAGCGTGTGTCATGCCTAACATCCGAGTCCGCCCAGACACGGGCAAGCTCTTTCTGGACTTCCGGCACGGCGGCAAGCGCTACCGTGAACAGACGTCCATGGAGGACACGAAAGAGAACCGGAAGAAGTTGGAGCGGCTTGCTGCACGAATCCAACGCGATATGCAACTTGGGACGTTTGATCCAGGCGCCTATTTCCCGAAAGCAGGATTTGGCACCCGATCGGCAATAGCACCCGCAACGTCGGCCCCGCCAAGCACCACAGCGACGTTTACGGCGCCAGCGATTCCTCCAACCCCACGGTTCGCCGATTTCGCGCAGCAATGGCAAGCCGAGAATGCGGTGCAATGGCGGCGCTCTTACCAGCGCACGGTCGCCGACATCGTCTCGGTGCACTTGTTGCCGCACTTCGGGCAGCAGGAAGTCGGAAGCATCTCGCGGGAACAGATTCTGATCTTTCGGTCCTCACTCGCCAAAGCTCCGGGCCGCAAGAAGGAAACCCTGTCACCCCGCAGAATCAACGCAGTGATGAACATCCTGCGCGGAATTCTCTTTGAAGCCTCCGACCGCTACCAGTTTACCTGTCCGTTTTACAACATCAAGCCGCTCAAGGTCGCCAAGAGCGACGTGCAGCCCTTCACTCTCGACGAGGTCAAGGCGCTGCTCGCGGCCGTGCGCGAGGATTTCCGGGATTACTACACCGTGCGCTTCTTTACCGGACTGCGCACCGGAGAGATCGACGGGCTCAAGTGGAAGTATGTCGACTTCTCGCGCCGCCTCATTCTCATCCGCGAAACCCTCGTGGCGGGCGAGGAAGACGAGACCAAGACCATCGAGTCCAACCGTGACGTGCAGATGAGCCAGATCGTGTTCGAGGCCCTCCAAAGGCAATTTGCGCGAACCGGGCCTCTGAAGAATTGGGTGTTTTGCAACCGCCAGGGCCAGCCGCTGGATCACAACAACGTCACCAAGCGCGTGTGGTACCCGCTGCTGCGCTATCTCGGCTACACGCCACGGCGTCCTTACCAGACTCGGCATACGGCCGCCACCCTCTGGCTGGCCGCCGGCGAGAACCCCGAATGGATCGCCCGGCAGATGGGACACACCTCCACCGAGATGCTGTTCAAGGTCTACAGCCGTTACGTCCCCAACCTGACCCGACGTGATGGTTCGGCGTTCGAGCGCTTGCTCACCACGGCCATGGCCCGTGTGGACGTGACGCAGAACCTGCCCGCCGCCGCACAAGGAGCCCAACATGACTGAACCCACGCACCCCTGTCCCAGCGACTTGCCGATGTTGCCGCAGATCTACCGGCTGGCCAGCGTCAACAGCCGAGCCGATGCGACCGGATGTTTGCATCACACGGCCCATCTGTTTCACACCCAGGCCAGTTTCAAAGCCTGCTGGTCCTCCCGCCAACTTGATGCCCGGCTGCGCAGCGGCGTGTTGGTCAGTCCGCGCTGGAGCGGCCCTGGGCGCAGCGAGAATGGCTGCCTGGCCATCGCGCGGCTGGTGGTCTTGGAGCGGCCCGTGGCCGAGCTGGGATTGTTCCAGACCGCATTGCCCGGATGGCCGGTAGAGCCTGCGCTACTGCAGCGCGCGCACCGGCTGTGGCAGGCTTTGCCGGTTTCCCACCGTCTATTGCTCAACGCCCTCTTTTGGGACGCAGAGCGGTTTCGACGGTTCTGTACCGGGCCGTCTTCGATGGAAGGACACCATCACGACGAAGCGGGCAATCTGCGCCACACCGTCGAAGTGGCCGAGCAGGTGCGCGCACTGGCGACCGACCGGGCGTATGTCGACCGGGATCTGGCCGTGCTGGCGGCGCTGCTGCACGACGCTGGCAAGGCGGAGGAGTATCGGCGGCGTGCCGATGGCAGTTGGGGGATGAGCGACCGCGGGCGACTTATTGGTCACCGCACCACCGTCATCGAATGGGTGGCCGGCGCCATCGCCCGCTGGCGCATCCGCCTGCCTGCCGGACACGAGATGGCGCTGCTGCACATTCTGGCCGCCGTTGCGCATGCCCCGGCGTGGATGGGCCTGCGAGAGCCGCAGACGCCGGAAGCGGAACTGCTCTCGCTGGCCGACCGGCTCTCCGGGACGGACGATCTCATGCAGCGATTATTGCCCAACGGGGCAGGCTGGGGCGTCTATCACAAACACCTGGGACGGCGACCCTATCGGGTGGCAGCGCCCGGGTTGGTGTGAGGGCGTTCGTACAACACGGGATGGCTCGGGTTTGGGAATGGAATGAGGTGGCGGGGCGCTGTGGCGCTTGCGGGCAGCCGCCGATCGGTGGACGAGCGGTGGGCAGGCGGCAGGCTGTCCACAAACTCCCAGCGCAAGGTCGATCTGTTGGAGGTTATGGCCCTTTTCTCACCAGTATGGATATCGTCATCACATAAGCGGCGGCATCCAGCGCGGCGATCAGCCCGCCAGGACGGGCCTTGCCGTGCGCGGCATCGATCACCCGCAACTGCCCATCGGGCGGCGAGGGATGCGAGGGGTGGAATGACCGCGCTGCTTGAACCGAGATCGTCACCGCGCCGCCCAGTGCCGTCGCCCAATGATGCACCTGCTCGGTTGCCGTGTGCGCACTGCGCAACGCGGGCTGGAGCTGCCAAGACAGCGCGTGGGCTTGGAGCGCCGGGGAGTGCATCGACAGGGTATCGAGCATCTGTTTCCACTGCCGGGCATCCTCCAGTGCGGTGAACGCCACGGCATGATCATCGCTGTCGTGCAAGCGCCAGTGTAGGCTCAGCGCCTGCTCGGCCGCTGCCGCGTCCGCTTGCGACCATTTCCGCCAGGCTTCGAGCGCGGACTGGGCCGTGGTGCGCAGCGCCCGCGAGCGCAGTTGCTTGAGGGTGCGAGGCCGTTCGAGTCGCAAATGACCGACGACCATCGGCGCGACAGGGCGTTCGGTTCGCGTGTGTCGTGCCGGGCTGGTACCGCGCAACTGCGCCCACCGCTCCATGACTTGATGGATGCGCTGTGCCACAGTATCGCTGACTGGGCGAACCGACTCCGTGTCATAGGGAACCCGGCGTAAAGCTGCCAGCAAGGCCAGCGCATCGGTGATGTTCATCAGCGCCGAATCGACCGGAGAGGGCTGGCCAGCGCTGGGTGCCCCGCCAGACGGGGGCTCCGCGGGCCAGGGGCAACACAGGGACTGCGCGTGGGCTGAGGACGTCGCTAACTTTTTAACCCAGTGTGCGCTGCGAACCACCCAACTGCTGCTTGGGCCCAGACGGTGCTGTTGTACGTCGACCCAATTGACCGTGGAGCCTGCCAACCAGGCGATGACCTTCGAAGGCGGAGATGACGCCTCATGTTGCACGGCCTGGCCGAGCAGCAGGTCGAGTAGATGCACATAGCTGCCCAAAGTGGTTTGCGGCGTGGCGTGCCCCATGAAGGCGGCCACGGCCCACAACAAAGGGCGCTGGGCTTCGCCCAGTCCGAGGAGGGCTTGGCGCTTGGGCGCAATGGACTCGGGTTTCAAGCCGAGCAGGGCGGCGGCTCCCGGGGTGAGGTCGTCCATGAACTGGGCGAGCAGCGCATTGGCCGCACTATGACGCAGGTGATGGAATCGCAGCGACGGTTCCCCGCAGACCGCGCGCATCGCCGCTTGTACCGGGTTGAACAGGGCCTCCTCGGGCCGGGGCTGGTCCGGCGCCTGCGGATCGGGCAGGAACAAGGCCGTCTGCCTGAAGTCCGGGCTGTTTTGCAGCAGTCGTTCCGTTTCTGCATGGATCCGGCGCAGCAGATCCAGTTCCTCCTGCGTGCAGAACGCGCTCAGCGGCAGCACACGGCGGCCGCTGTCGCGCTTGAGCGCGCGTCCGGCATGGCTGCGCACGAACAGCAGGGGCTGCGGGCGCCATTGCACATCGATCCAGCGCAGCCCGCGGATTTCCGTGCGCCGCAGGCCGCAGCGATAGCCCAGGATCGCCGCCGCCTGGCAGTGGCGTGGCTGGGCGCTGCGCCGCAGTGTTTGCCGCACCGACACGAACTCTGATTCGGTGATCAGTTGGGCGTCGACGCTGGAACCCATACCCTCGTCCAGGTCGGGCGCCGGGCTATCCCACCGTTTGTGCGCACGCACGAAGGTGTCGAGCTGTTGGAGTGCGGTGGCGATGTTGCTGCGATGACGCTCCCCCGTGGCCTGCACGATGGACTGGATGGCATCGTCCCAGACCGTGACCTCGTCGGGAAGATGCGTACCCAGCACCGCAGCGAGTTTGCGATCCACTCGGGCAAGTAGCTCGCGCGCCGAACTCAGGCGAATGCCCTTGCGGCCAGAGGGCTGCAACAGTCCGATCAGCCATCCGGCCAAGACCACTTCCAGCCGGTTCGGGTCTGACACGTGCTGCTGCACGAACCTGCGCAGTGCACGCGCGATCTGCGGAGCGCGCTGTGGCGCGGCGCGCAGCAGGCGACGGAGTTCGGTAGAGGGGACGATGGCATCGGGCGAAGACGGCGTTGCAGAGGCGCGGCCCGGCCCGGTGCGCTCCACCGTCGGCGCCGGGATCGGTTCGGGGGCCAGTCGCTGGCCCATCAACAGACGCCACCAGGCGTGCGGCGGCAGACAGGCGTTGGCGACAAGGCCGCGGGCTGCCTGCGCCAGAAACGGCGGCAGCCGATAGTGCCACTTCGCCTGGGCGCAGCGCACGAAGTCGGTATAGCTGTCCAAGCCCAAAGACTGGACATCCAGAAAGCGTTTGAGCGCCTTCCAAATCGGACGTGCCACAGACGGGGACGAGTCGGCTTCTCCGCTCAGGGGCGGGCTGTCGCGGCGTTGGTCGAACCAGCGCAACGCAAGCTGGGCGGTGAACGGATCGAACAGATGTCGCTGCCAGTTGCCGCTGCGGTCAGTCCACTCCGTCCAAACCCAGCGACCATCTGGGCTGACGCGAAGGGTGTTGGCCCTGAGCGCGGCGGCGACTTGCCGGATGCGGTCTTCGCCGATCAGCGCCGACGACCAAATGGCGCTGATGAGAATCTGCTCGAAAGTGATCTCGGCGCCAGTCTGGGCGCTTCGCTGCCAATGGGCTTGCAGCGCCTGATCGATCAAGCCCTCCTGCGTCAAGGCCGGGAAGGTCAGGGCGTTGAGCGGCGGGGTCGGCCCGCGCAGCACCAGAATCCGCGGGGGAACACGCACGCTCCAGCCGCGTTCCAGCCGCCCGCGTTCCAGCCCGGCGCTGAGGAAGTTGGTCGCCCAGCGTCGCTCCGCCCCGGTAAAGGTTTGATCGATGCGTTGACGCAGCGCTTGCACCGTTTCATCGGGAATGACCAGATCGGGACAGCCCTGCAGCCAATCCTGCAACCCCTGCTGCGCGATCCACTCACGCACCTGCGCCTGAATACGCGCCCGATGGTGCTCTGCGTTCGCGCGGCGTTGCTGCAAGCCGTTCTCTGCGGCCTGCGGCTCGGACGCGGCGACGGCGAATCCTTTCCAGTCGCTCAAGCCCAGCCCCGAACCACGTGAAAGCCAGCCTCGCGCACGAGTTGTTCGATCGGGTCGCGTAAAGACTCGATGACCCTGCGCGCGGGCAGGGCGCTGTAGCGTCCCCAGGGCTCAGCACCGCGCTGCCAGTGCCCCATGAAGAATTCGATGAGTTCGCCAGACAGCCCCATTTGCGCCAGACGCGAACGCAGCCAATGCCGACTGGTATTGCGCGGCAGGGTATAGCCGGTGACCTGCTCCAGCGCGGCGTGCATCTTTTGCGTGGGGCGGTCGATGCATTCGAGTCGGCCGCGGACACGCCGCAGATAAAACAGCACCGGCGGTGGTGAGATCAGGGTCTCAGGCGTCAGGCGAGTCAGGGTGGCGCGGGCGTGCCGGGCGTAAACGCGCAGTTGCTCAAGCGCGGTCGTGCAAAGCGGCGCCAGGCGGGTGGCGGATGCGGCAGCATCGTCCTTGTCGCTGAGGAGAACCACGCCGTGATGCCCATCGATCTGGTTCCAGTGGGGCAGCGGTTGCCCCACATCGCGCAATCCCAGACTGAATCGCAGCAGGGCGTGGACATACAGCGTGAAGGCGTTGTGCAGAATCAGTAGAGCGTCGTCGGCCAAGGGAGTGGACCGCGCATGCGTCAGCGCTTGGTCCAGGCTGTGGGCCAGCGCCTGCACCGTCCGGTCGAGCGGGACGATGGGCGCGCCCACACCGATGACCGGTGCGTCAGGTTCGATTGCCGAGGCGGGATGGGCGCCGTCGTTCTCACCCAAGTGGGGGTCGGCCTGCTGCAACGCCCCCCAGGCCCGGTCCTGCTCCTGGCGGATCCAGCGCACGAGGTCGCCCGTGGGCACGTGCAGATAGTGCAGCCCGGTGTCGGCCAGTAGATGAGGTCGTCCCGTAGCCAGACTGGCCAGGGCATGATCGCGCCGCTGTTCGACGAGCCGGCGAAACATCCATTGCCCCACAGCGCTGAGGGTGAGCCGTCCGGAGGTCTGTATCACTTGGTCGCGCAGCCAAGCGGCCGCTAGTTGCTGCAGCGGCCCGGGTTTGATCTCATAGGCGTCAACCTGTGTTTTGCGCGGATGGGTAGACAAGCGCTGTACGCTGGGTAGGGCGTCGATCACGGGACGCAGGACGACGGGAAGCGGAACGTCGATGGCGTTCGCACAAGGCCGTGCTTTGCTCCGGTCGACGCCGCGGTAAACCGGCTGACCTGCAGGACGTCGCACGGGCAGGCGCAATGTCCAGCGATCCAGCAGTAACAAGGGATGCGGTGAGGGGGCCTGCGGGGCATCCTGGGCATGCGAGAGAACCGTCATTGCGCAGAGGCCGCCGTCGTCTTCGGTCTGCAGCGGATGGGATGTCCACAGCGCAAGTCCCAGCAGGGCGGCCGTCTCGCGTGTCGCCGGGTCTTGGCTTTTGCTGTCGGCGCAGAGGGCCTGCCACAGCCGCGCCACTTCCGCTTCGGTGAGTCGCGTCCAATCCGCGGCGAGCAACTGCATCGACCGCTCACGGCGGGCGATGAGCGCCCGGGTGCGCAGCACCTGTTCGGCCAGGCTGCGTTCCTTGGGCACAGGCGGGGTGAGATCGAGCGGGTCGTCTTCGCCAGTTTCGGTCCACTCGACGTATTCCTCTTGCGGGTCGCATTCGGCAAGGCTCAGCCCGCTGCGCTTGAGCGCCTCCACCGTCGTGGTGCGCAGCCGCGTCACGGATTGAATCTGCAGCGCATCGCCGAGATCGAGCCGGAGTTTTTGGGGCGGTGAGCTGTAGGTCTCGCCGCTGTCTTCATCGTTTTCGTCGTCTTGTGCGGCGGTCTTGATCAGATCGTGGTGGCGCAGCACCGGCTCGATGATGCGACGAATGGCATCGACCTGCGACTCACGCTCGCTCGATGTAGGGATGCGGATCCAGTCATTTGCCAGGGGGCGCTCGGCCAGGATCTGCGGGTGGCTTTGCACCAGCTCGCGCAAGGCTGTGCATGCGTCGTAAATCGGAGACGATCCGGCCTGCTCGGCTGCGAGTTGCTGCGCGCGCGCCTTGGCAAACAGCACGACCATCGCGACCGCATTCAGGATCACGGGATCGCGTGCCGCTTTTGCATTTCGCCAGTGCCAGCTGCCCAGCAGCGTGTACAGGGGGTGCGAGGACATCGCCCCGCGAAACGGTTGCAGGCGGGTAGCGGCAGGACGTTGCAACGGTTTGAGGGCAGGCGGGATCTTGGACGACGAGGGGTTCAGCACGTTCTGCATCGCCTGCAGTCCGGCAATGACCTGGGCAGACGGCGCCACGGCGCCCAGTGCAGTGGCGCAATCTGCAGCCACGGAGCGCAAGGTTGGCAGCAGCAATTGCGTGCCTTCGATGACTAGCGCCAAAGCTAGTGCCGTGTCGGGCGCCTCAATCCACTGCAGCGCCGCGTTCGCGGCGTCGGTATTGCCGCTGAGTTTGCGCAGCGCGTCAAGGGCGGTCTGTTGCGCTGGCCGGGTGTTCATCGTCCGCGTCGGCTCGGGTGGGGCGGCGGGTGGACAGCGTCTGACGGGTGACGTCCAGCACGCGGGCCAAGGCCTTCAAACTCTTGATCTGCGGGGTGAGATCTTGAGTCCAACCGTGGCTGCGCGCCTGATCGTGCAGTTGCACGAGTTCGGTTTGCAAGGCCTTGAGCGGGCCGACACTGGTGATCAGCAGCCAGCGTTCAGCGCAGAGCAAGGCGGTGATGTCGTCGTCAGACGTGTCTTTCGGCAAGACCGTCGCGGGCACTGCAAACGCGGCAGGCAGTGCAGTGGGCGGCACAGTGTTGCGCGATTTGATGCGTGCGGGCGGAGCCGCCGATTCTTCGG
>NZ_MEGQ01000054.1:0-16342 GCF_001725585.1 Thiomonas sp. SCN 64-16
CACGCATTGCCACCGCCGCCGAATCGGCATAATCCGACCGTCCTGCCTGGGGCAGTTTGACCGGCCATAAGTGGAGCAGTTTGGGGTGGCCAGCGGGGTGGGCGGCTGTGCGGGGATGTCGTCGCAGGATAAAAGCACCGCGATCGGTGCGGGCGCTGGCGCAGTGGGCGGCGCCGTGCTGTCGGGCGGGAGCGGAATCGGGACGGTCGGTGGCGCCGCGGTGGGCGGCGTGATCGGGCATGAAATCGGCAAGTAAGCCATGTTGTTTGACAGACCCCCACAACCAGGAAACGCCATGAACCGATCTTTCAAACGGCCCGCAACGATCGTCGCCATCAGCCTTCTGATGGTGGTGCTCTACGGCTGTCAAAAACCAGAGGGCCCGGCAGAAAAAGCTGGCAAGGCCATAGACCAGGGCGCGGCGAAGGCCGGCGAGCAAATCCAAAAAGCTGGCCAGAGCCTGCAAAACGAGGCCCAAAAAAGCCCGTAGGCGCGCTGGCGGTACCACGTGCTGATGGGCTGGCGGGCTGGCGGTTGGTTCAACCGTCTGTCGACAGCGCCTCGGCACAGTGGTAGGGGATGATCAGCTGGCCTTCGTTGTTGGCAATCGCCTCAATGGTGATGATGGGCGCAGATGATTCAAGGTGGAATGCCTTGAAGGGGATACGTTCTACGGCTGATTGTGGCCGGTCAAGAGAGTCGGATCCGTCATGAATGCCAGCTGCGGCAATCAATTCTGGCTACACCAAGCAAGCGCAGGGCGGTACGTGTGCTCGGCTTAAGGAGTGTCTGGATTTTTGCATTTCAGGCGGGGGAGCGTTTTTGATGGCATGGCGGGCGACGCGGCGTGTTGCGGTTGATGGCTGGCGCAAAACCTACCAGCGCAAATAGTTGTTCATGCTTCCGCTGTGCACCTGGACACTGCGGGTCTGGCCGTTATGCGTTCCGGTCACTGTGTAACGCCCCCCAGGCAGTTTGACGTAGCACAGGGGGCCATCCGCGGTAAACCTAGCCACCGTCCGGCTGCCGGACCGGATCTCGATTGGCACATCCGCCAGATAGGCTCCACCCGGCCCGCCGACCATCCAGAACCCCAGGTTGTAGTCGGTAGCCCTTGATTGCAATTGCGTCAAACTGCTATCGCCCACTCCGCCGCACAGATGACTGCCGACATGCACAGGGGCCGGCGGGGTCGGCATCTGCGCCTGGGCTCCGCTCAGCATCCATGGCGCTCCGGAAAAAAGGACCGCGCATTTTTGAAGAAATGCGCGGGTCGCTGCAGTGCGAGGTCTGGTCATGTCAGTGGGCTCTTGGCTCAGGCGGCTTCCTGTGGCTTGCATCGCGGAATGATTCAGCTTCAGGAAGTATGGAAGGTACAGACTTTAGGTCTGCGTTGCGCGGATGTCTGTACGCCAGCGCACGCTGCAGTGCGTCAATGCGTCGCTCGGGCGAAGCCATTCAAAGCGCTGACGTTCGTTAGCGCACAAACGGCAGACGCCTGGAAGGCTAACTTCATGGTCATGCCTGCGCACTCCGACGCGGCCACAAGGACGCATATGAATCTCCATCTCAGTATTGGCCCGCTGGTTTCCCTGGTTGCCGGTGTCCTGATCCTCGCCATGCCCCGCCTGCTGAACTACATCGTGGCGGTCTACCTGATTCTCATCGGACTCATCGGGATCTTTGGCACTGGCGGCCTGCAGTTGCATTGAACAGCCCGCGCGATGCTGCGCGGCCCAGGATGCTCAATGAGCTTATGCCAGCCGTAGCTCGACCTGATGGCTGCGGCCATCGTCCAGCAAAGCAATGCTCGCTGCAGACTGCACCACGCCATCGAGCAGGATCTGGGCTGTAACCTCTGCAGGGTTGGTGGACGACAGCGTCCGCCCGACACGGATGCAATACAGCGTGCTGCCGTAGCGGTAATCCAGCTCAAACCCAGGCCAGTCAGCCGGTAGCACCGGGGCGAGATGCAAGTGTCCGCCCTCGCGGCGCAGGCCGAGCAGCGACTCCACGATCAGGCGGTACATCCAGCCAGCCGAGCCGGTGTACCAGCTCCATCCGCCGCGCCCGACATGCTGCGGGGCGGCGTAGACGTCAGCGGTCATGACATAGGGCTCGACCTTATAGCGCTCGATGTCGGCGGCGCTGCGCGCGTGGTGCACTGGATTAATCATGTCCAGCAACTCCCAGGCGCGGGTGGCGTCGCCGAGTTCGGCGAAGGCCATCGCCGCCCAGACCGCGGCGTGCGTGTACTGGCCGCCGTTCTCGCGCACGCCGGGCACATACCCTTTGATGTAGCCGGGGTCGAGCAGGGTCTGGTCGAACGGTGGGTCGAGCAATTGCACCAGCCCGGCATCTCGGCGCACCAGACGCTGGTCGAGTGCGTCCATCGCCTGCCGCTGGCGGTCTGCATCGGCGGCGCCGGACAGCACGGCCCAGCTTTGCGCGATGGCGTCGATCTGGCATTCTGCACTCCCAACCGAACCCAGCGGCGTGCCATCGTCGAAGTAGGCGCGGCGATACCAGGCGCCATCCCAGCCATGCTGGTCGAGGCTGGCGCGCAGTGCCGCCGCGGCGTCAACGCAGCGCGCAGCGAAGTCGGCGTCGCCGCGCGACTGCGCCAGTGGCACGAAGCGCTGCAGTACCTCATGCAAGAAAAAGCCGAGCCAGACGCTTTCGCCACGGCCGTGGTCGCCCACGCGGTTCATGCCGTCGTTCCAGTCGCCTGTGCCCATCAGCGGCAGGCCATGCACACCGCGCGGCATGCTGTGCTCGATGGCGCGCACGCAATGCTGGTAGAGCGACTCCCGCAGCTCCGAGCGTGTGGCGCGGTCGTAATAGGCCTCTTCGTCGGCGTTGACGGCGCGGCCTTCGAGGTAGGACGCAGTCTCGTCGAGCACGGCTTGGTCGCCGGTGACCTGCACATAGCGGCTCACGCATAGCGGCAGCCACAGGTAATCGTCGGAGCAGCGGGTGCGCACGCCGCGGTCGAGCGGCGGATGCCACCAGTGCTGCACGTCCCCCGCGCTGAACTGGTGCGCCGCGCATAGCAGCAGATGCTGGCGCACCGCATCGGGCTGGGCGTGGAGCATCGCCATGGCGTCCTGCAACTGGTCGCGGAAGCCGATGGCGCCGCCCGACTGGTAGTAGCCGCTGCGCGCGAGAAAGCGGCAGGCGATCACCTGGTACAGCAGCCATCCGTTGACCAGCACGTCGAGCGCGGGGTCGGGCGTGCGCACCTGCACCGCGCCCAGCGTGCTGCGCCAGTGCTCGCGTACGGCGTCGAGCGTGGTGGCCGCCGTGCCCAGTCCGCGACAGCGCTGCACCAGCGCGCTGGCGGCCTTGGGGCTGTCGGCAACGCCCAGGCGGAAGATGATTTCACGCGTGTCGCCCGCGCCCAGATCGAAGGGAATCTGGATGGCCGCGCAGGGGTCCAGCGCCGCGCCGACTTGCCCGGATAACCGCGCGTTGCGCAGCGCCGCCGGGTCGTGCAGGGTGCCATTGCGGCCGATGAATTCACTGCGGTCGCCGGTCACGCTGCGCGCCGGGTTATCCACATCGAAAAACGCCACGCGACCGGCGAATTCGGTGTTGTAGGCATTGCGCGCGAACAGGGCGCCGGTCACCGGGTCGGACTCGGTGACCACGTGCATGGCGGTCTTCTCGCGCAAGTCGCCAAGCACCCATTCGACATAGCCGGTCGCCGACAGGCGGCGCGCGCGACCGGAGACATTGCGCACCTTCAGCACCGAGAACTTCACCGCGGCGTCCAGCGCCACATACACCCACAACTCGGTGCGGATGCCGTCTTCGCTGTGTTCGAACACGCTGTAGCCGAAGCCGTGGCGGGTGCGATACGCGCCTTCACCGCGCCGGGGAAGCGGCGTGGGTGACCAAGAGTGGCCTGTCTCCTCGTCGCGCACATACAGGGCTTCTCCGCTGGCATCGGTCACCGGGTCGTTGTGCCAGGGCGTGAGGCGGAATTCGTGCGCGTTCTCGCCCCAGGTGTAGGCGCCGCCGCTCTCCGAGATCACCGTGCCGAACTGCGCATTGGCCAGCACGTTGGCCCACGGCGCGGGGGTGTTCTGTCCCGCCGCCAGCTCGATCACATACTCGCGGCCATCGGCGCTGAAGCCGCCGAAGCGGTTGCCCAGCAGCATGGGTTGGGTGGCCGTGCCGGTCACCGCGACCGCGTTGTCCGCACGCGTGGACTCGGCCAGTCGCGGGCGCGAGGGGATGAAGGCCTCCGGCAGCTTGTGCAGACGTCGGCGCCCGACCTGCTCGGCCAGCGATCCGCGGCCGTCGCTCAAGATCACGCGCGCGGCGGACTGCACCAGAATGCGGTCTTCGCTGGAAATCTGCTGCGCCGGACGCACGAAAATGCCACCAGGGCGGTCGATCAGACTGGCTTCCACGCCTGATGAAATCAGCCCCATGATCTGGTCCTGCAATTGCTGGCGGTAACCGGCGTTGTCCTCGTTCCAGATCACCAAGTCAACCGCCAAGCCTTTGAGGCGCCAGTAGGCGTGCGCCTGCACCAGTTGCCGCACCAATTCGATGTTCGCCGGGTCGGCAATGTGCAGCAACACGATGGGCAGGTCGCCAGAAATGGCCTGGCCCCATAAGCCCGACTGACCGCGCCGGTTGGCGCGCAGGGTGGCGGCGTCGGCGCGCAGTGACGCGTGGGCATAGAGCAGGCAGGACGCCATGTCTTCGTAGAGCTGCGCATCGACCTGGCTGCTGTTGAGCTGGCGCAGCATGACCTGGCTATGCGTCCACGCAAGGTCGAACACCCGGTCGGCCAGATGCCGGTCGCGGAATTTTTCGATGAGTTGCAGGCAGGCGTCGCGGCTGTCGCCCACGCCGGTCACCATGTCCACCAGCGCCGATTGCTCGGGCTCGAGGGTGATACGGCAGCGGATGGCGACGATGGGGTCGAGCACCGAGCCTGCGCTGTTGGACAGGTTGCGGGGACGCTGGCTGATGCTGTCCATCGCCTGCGGATCTGAGGTGCTGCGGCCTCGGCCAATGAATCGGGCGCGATCGGTTTCGTAAGAAATTTCGTCAATGTGGGCGTCGTGCACAGCCAGCAGATGGCACATCCACGGCACCGCTTCGGCACTTGAGCGTGCACGCCGGGTGCAGACGATGGCCTGCAGCGGGCGCACCAGTTCGGTCTGCACAAACAGCTTGCTGAAGGCCGGGTGCATGGCGTCGGCCAGCGCAGGCGCCAGCACCACTTCGGCATAGGTGGTGATCTCGATCGTGCGGCGGCTGCGGCTGCGGCTGCGGTTGGTCACGCGCAGGCGGCGCAGTTCGACATCGTCTTCCGGCGACACCGCGATCTCGGTGTGGGTGTCGAAGTCTGGTGTGCGTGTGCGGAACTCGGCGCGAGCGTCGGAGAAAATCGCCTCGTAGGACTTGAGCGTGCGGCGAGCCGGGTGATGCGCGCTCGACCAGTAAGCGGCGCTGCTGACATCGCGCAGATAGCAAAACGTGCCGGCATCATCGCGGCTGATGTCTTCGCGCCAGCGCGTCACCGCCATGTCGCGGTGGCGGCTGTAGCCTCCGCCCGCACTGCTGACCATGACGTGATAGCGCCCATTCGAGAGCAGCTGCACGGCGGGCCGGGCGCGGTCCGGATCGGTGAAGACGCGCAGGCTGGTTTCCGCCACGCGCGTGAGCGCCTGCGGCGAAGCAGCGGCGGTGGCATGGCGATATTCAGCCGCGGTTTTCGGCACGCGCTCCTGCAGTAGCAGCAAGGTGGCGCGCAGGCTGGGGTCGGACTCGAAGCGGCGCTGCATCGGGCGCTGCTGCAACAGATGGTCAAGCGCGAGCAGGCTCATACCCTGGTGATGCGCCATGAACGAGCGCACCACGACAGAGTCCTGGCCGCGCGGCAGGCGTGCCGGGGTGTAGTCCACCGCTTCGTACAGGCCGTAGCGGCCTTCCACCCCGGCGTCGGCCAGGCGTTGCAGGTTGACGCAGGCGGCAGCCGGGTCGATCATCAACGCCAGAGCCGAGGCATAGGGCGCCACCACCCGCTCTTCACTCAGGCCGCGTTTGAGGCCCAGCCCCGGCACGCCAAAGGCGCGGTACTGGTAGTTGAACTGCGTGTCCTGCGTGTTGTAGCCCGACTCGGAGACGCCCCAGGGCAGACCCAGCTGCTGGCCGTATTCAATCTGCCGTGCCACTGCGGCCCGGCAGGTCTGGTCGAGCAAGGTGCCAGGCACATTGGGCATCACCAGCAGCGGCATCAGATATTCAAACATCGAGCCAGACCACGACAACAGCACCGGCTCGCCGCCGCTGCTGGTGAGCAAGCGTCCCAGCGCAAACCAGCTGTCCTGCGGGAGTTGCTCCTGCGCGATGGCGACAAAGTTGGTGAGCCGCGCTTCCGAGGCCAGCAGGTCGTAGAACCCGGCGTCGAGCCGGCGCTCATCGACGTTGTAGCCAATCGACAGCAAGTCGCGCTGACTGTCGTAGAGAAAGCTGTAGTCCATCAGCGCCATGGCACCCGCCTGCTGCGCCAGTTGTTCGATGGTCTGCAGCAGGTCTGCGGCGCGCTGCTGCACAGCGTTCGGCGCGGCGCTGCGGGCCTGCACCAGCTGGCGCAGGGTGGGCATGGCCTGCGCTTCGCCGTCCTGCGGCAATGGCGTCCAGGCCGAAAACGGCTGCAGTGTGGCGCTGGCATCGCGGCATTGCGCGCGCAGCGCCTGCAGCCAGAAGGCGACATCGCTGAGGGTGGTGGCGTCGGCGGCTTCCGACGCATCGGGCGTGGCCGGCTCGGTGTCGAGCGCGAGCGCGTCTGCCGCGGCCAGCAAGCCTTGCAGGCAAGCCGCCGCAGCCGCCAGCGTGCGCGGCGGACTGGCCAGCGCAGCGTCGAGGGCCTGGCGGAACGGTGCCAGCGCAGCGCCGCTGTGGTCGCGGTCTTGCAAAGCTTCTTCGAGCAATGCGAGGGTGTCGTCCAGGCCTTGCAGCAGGCGCGCATCGAACAGCGGATCATCCGCCAGCGCCAGCAGGCCGGGGCGCAGGGTCAACAGATGCCCGGCGAGATTGCCGCTGTCCACCGCTGAGATGTAGCGCGGCGCCAGCGGCTGCAAGGTGAGGGTGTCGTACCAGTTGTAGAAATGCCCGCGGTAGCGTTGCAGACCCTGCAGGGTCTGCAGGGTTTGATCGGTGCGCCGCAACAGCCGACCGATGCCGATGTAACCGAGGTCGTAGGCCGCCAGATTTGCCAGCAGCGCCAGCCCCATATTGGTGGGCGAGGTACGGTGCGCGATCACCGGGGCCGGTTGTTCCTGAAAATTGTCCGGCGGCAGGCCGTGGTCCAGCGTGCCGACATGGGCTTCGAAAAACGCCCAGGTCTTGCGCGCAAGCCGCCGCAGAAACCGCTGGGCTTCAGGCGTGGGCGTGAAGGTCTGCATGACCGGCGGCTGGCTGATGCGCCAGGCCATGGCGGGCGAGGCCAGCCACAGCAGCAGCAAGGGCGCGGCCACCAGCAGCGCGCCGGGCCGCAGCAGCGCCAACGCGCCCGCGACCAGCAGCGCCAGCAGCGGCCCGATCGCCATCGACTTGAACGTGGCGGCCAGCGTGGTGCTGACGCTGCGCTCCACCGCCTGCGACGGGTTCCACTGCAGCAACAGGCGCCGCGTGACGGCCATGCGCCACAGCGTGCGCACAATGGCGTCGAAGCTGTAGAGCGCCTCATGCGGCAGCCAAGCCAGGGTGAGCAGGACCTGCGTGGCATGCTGGCCCATGCTGCGCAGCGCCAGGCGCAGGTGCTGGCCGAGCAACACATCACGCGGCTTGATGAACAGATCGAGTTGCAGCGCCAGCAGCGGCGGCACGACCACCACGGCCAACACAGCCAAGGTCCACGCCGCGGTCTGCGTGATGACAAACCAGCCGAGCAGCAGCAGCGCCAGCAGCGCGGCGGGCACCAGACTGCGTCGCAGGTTGTCGAGGATCTTCCAGCGCGACAAGGCCGACAGCGGGTTGCGCGTGCGCAGGCGCTGTGGCGTACGCACCCAAGGCAGAACCCACGGCAGCAACTGCCAGTCGCCGCGAATCCAGCGGTGGCGGCGGCTGACGTCGCTGCCATACCGCGACGGATAGTCCTCGAACAACTGCACGTCGCTGATCAGGCCAGAGCGCGCGAAGCAACCCTCCACCAGATCGTGGCTGAGGATGCTGTTCTCGGCGAAGCGATTCGCCAGAACTTGCTCGAACGCATCGACGTCGTAAATGCCCTTGCCGATGAACGAGCCTTCGCCGAACAGGTCCTGGTAAAGGTCTGACACCGCGCTGGTGTAGGGGTCGATACCGGCGTCGCTGCCGAACAATCGCGCGTACATCGAGCGCGCCGCGCTGGGCAGGCTGATACCCACGCGCGGTTGCAGGATGGCGTGCCCGGCGATGACGCGCTGCGTGGCGGTGTCGATCACCGGCCGATTGAGCGGGTGCGCCATGGCGCCGATGAACTGGCGCGCGGCGTCGCGCGGCAACTGCGTATCAGTGTCCAGGGTGATGACGTACTTGACCTCGGTGAGCACCTCGATGCGGCCCACGATCTGCATAAACCGCGTGCCGCCTGCGCCGCGCAGCAGACCGTTGAGCTCGGTCAGCTTGCCGCGCTTGCGCTCGTAACCCATCCACACCTTGTCGGTCGCATTCCAGCGGCGCGGCCGGTGCAGCAGAAAGAAACGGTCGGTCTGCGCGTCGGGGTGGCTGGCGTTGAGCGCGTCGATGCGCTCGGTGGCCTGTTGCAGCAGCGCCGCGTCGGTCTCCAGCACTTCACTCTGGGCATCGACAAAATCGGTAAGAAGGGCGAAGTGCAGATGCGGGTCGCGATTAGCCAGGAAGCGCACCTCGAGCGCATCGGCCAGGGCGTCCACGTCCTGCGCACTGCTGAGCATGGCTGGAATCACCACGAGGGTGCGCACCTCGGGCGGTAGGCCCTTGGAAAAATCGAGCCGAGGCAGGATGCGCGGCAACACCACGATGGACAGCAGCCAGTTCACCAGGCTGATGGCCAGCTGGCTGCTGATCAACCCCACCGCAACGGCGATAGCCAGGAATTCCCAGGCATGCAGGCCATTGCGCTGCACGACACGCAGAAGAGGCTGCGCCAGCAGAGCCAGCAACAGCAAAACCGAGCCGAGGTACAGGGTGAGGGGCGCGCGCAGGGCG
This sequence comes from Thiomonas sp. SCN 64-16, assembly GCF_001725585.1. Taxonomy (NCBI): domain Bacteria; kingdom Pseudomonadati; phylum Pseudomonadota; class Betaproteobacteria; order Burkholderiales; genus Thiomonas; species Thiomonas sp. SCN 64-16. Next base: position 9,196 of record NZ_MEGQ01000054.1, read on the forward strand.
AACCGCCGCAGCGCGTCGCGGGCCGAATCTTGCGCGGCCACACGCTGTTCGAGCGCGGCCAGTCCGCGGTCGATGAGAAAGTAACCGACGTGGCTCTGCGACGGCTGCTCGGTCGCGCCCGGCGCGGTGTGACTCGCCAGATCAACCGCAGCGAGGGCCACTTCGCCTTCACTGCGGGTGGTGCGCTTGGCCAGGCGTTCCACCACATGGCGGTAGTGGTCGCGGGTAGTGAAGTCCATCGCGGCATAGATGCCTGCCGGGTCTTGGCGCAAGACCTGCTCCACATGACTCATGGACTCGACGAAGGTGCGCCAGTCCATGCTGGACAGCGTGCGCAAACTACCGATGCTGTTGCCGATGGTCACCTGATCAGCGGCCTGCTGCTGGGCTTCGAGCTGCACCAGCCGCTCGATGTTGTTCCCGGATTCCGACAGCGCCTGCTCCACCCAGGTCAACGCCAGCGCCAGTGCGGGCCCCTGGCCTTGCAGCCGCCGCGTGAGTTCGGCCACAAAGGAGCAGGCCATGGGCGGGCCCGAGCGCGCCATGTCGGCCACGGCGAGCACCACGCTCTTGGGGTCGCTCTCGGCGACTTCGGCCATGCGATCGGCCCACTGCCCGGCCACGTTGCGGTCGCCCCATTCGGCCATCACCCGCACCGCAACCCGGCGCAGATTCTCGATCAGCCCTAGTCGCAGCATGATCGGAACGGCCCACAGCTCGCCCAGCTTGAGCGGCGTCACCGTCTGGTAGGCGGCGACGAAGCGGCGCAAGCTTTCGCCGTCCAGGCGGCCGTCGGCGTGGACGATGGTTTCCAGCGCAATGTCATAGACCCGCGGCAGGTTGGCCGAAGGGCCGTTGATCAGCCACGGCAGCTCACGGCTGTAGCCCTTGGGCAGGTCGCGCTGCGCCGTGCGAATCTGCTCCTCGATCAGGTAATCGTTATCGAGCAGCCACTCCGCTGCCGGTGTGATGCGATGCCCCTGGTACACCGCCTGCGTCAGCACCGTGCTGGAATGCGCCAGCGTGTCCGCGTTGTCGGCAAGCCGGGTGAGCAAGGCATTGTTCTGCGGCCGCATGGAGGCCTGATGCCGTGCGGCCAACACCACGCCATGCTGCTCCATCTGATCGGCGCTGAGCAAATCCGAGCGCAGCACGGGTTCGTCAACCTGTGCCGGGCGAAAGATGGCCGGGCGCAGCAGTCGACTACCCAGTTGCGGCCAATGGGGTTTGGCGTGAAGAGCCCAGAATTTCAAGATGAGAGGCGCCAGTGAAGTGACCTCGCGCCACGAAAATGCAGAGCGGCCCCGCAACCGGCTTGCAGCGATCGCGCCTGGACGCAGGTTCTCTCAGCCTTCAACGACGTGCGCTGCGTTGCACGCATCGCGTCAGCCTCCATGGTGGGAGCGTTTGCCCGGATTTTTCTTGCGGGTGGACTTGCCGCGCACCAAACTGCGCTTTTGGCCTGTGGCCTTCATCTGCGGAATCACGGGCTGGCTGTTTGCATCTATGGGGCGGGCGGGGAATTTGGTGGGCATGGTGGGCTTTCGGTTGGATCAACAAGGAAGGCAATGCGCCTGCTGGGACACAGCGTGCAAGGCGGGATGACGGATCAGTGCTGATCCGCGACTTTTTCAATGATCTGCAGAATCGGTTTGATCAGATCGATCGGCATCGGAAAGATGACCGTGGAATTTTTCTCGGTGCCAATTTCCGACAGCGTTTGCAAATAGCGCAGCTGCATGCCGCCGGGTGCCGACGCCAGAATGGCCGCCGCATTCACCAGCGTCTGCGCGGCCTGGAATTCAGCGTCCGCATGAATCACCTTGGCGCGGCGGTCGCGTTCAGCCTCCGCCTGCTTGGCGATGGCGCGCACCATGTCTTCGGTCAGTTCGATATTTCGGATCTCCACCACGCTGACCTTGATGCCCCAGGCCTCGGTCTGGGCGTCCAGAATGGCCTGAATATCGGCATTGATCTTGCTGCGCTCGGACAGCATTTCATCCAGGTCGTGCTTGCCCAGCACCGCGCGCAAGGTGGTTTGCGCCAGCTTGCTGGTTGCGGAGAAAAAATCTTCCACCTGGATAAAGGCCTTTTCTGGATCGACGATGCGGAAATACAGCACCGCATCCACCTTGACGGACACGTTGTCCCGCGAGATCACGTCCTGCGATGGCACCTCGTGCACCACGGTGCGCAAATCCATTCGGGCCATGCGCTGCAGCACGGGGATCACGAGAATCAGCCCGGGCCCTTTGACCCGCTGGAAGCGACCGAGCTGGAACACCACGGCCCGCTGGTATTCGTAGATGATCTTGAGGGACGAGGCCAGAAACAGCACCAGAACGACCAGCAGGAGGAACAGTGGAGACAGGATGGGAATGTTGGACATGGCGGCGCTGGCAACTTGAAAAGCGGCTGCCAAGTGGCGCAGAAGCCGTCGAGCCGAACCCTTGCACGGCCAGAGATCAGCTGAATTGCAGGCGCTTTTTTGACGGCTTTTCGAGGATCTGGACCCTCAGCAGAACAGTCGTTCCAAAGAGCACAGGGTGCCGCCTTGGAACTGTTGTTGCAACGTAGGCCAAAAGCCTTTGCGGGTCTGTACGTTTGCGTACAGACCCGCAAAAAACGCAGATGCCGGATCGCTCACGCTGTGATGGTGGCGCTTTCCGGCGGGCTGGGGTCTGGCCGGCGTTTGTCGATTCAGGCGTTTGCAAAAACGCTGATGCTCAACGGTGATCGCGTTCACAACGTTCGCACAATCTGGCTCAGGGCGGTACCTGAAGAAGTCAGCCGGGTCTGGCCCTGCTGGAGATCAGATCAAAATCGCTCGGCATATTGCGCTTATTCCCAAGGGGAAATCTGCGCCAGATCGCTGCGCCACTCGAGTAGTTGCAGCGCGGCGATCTACTCCACTGCAATCTGGCCCAGTGCGGACAGATCTTGCGCGCCCTGCGCGGCCCGGGCGTCGGCGATGGATAGCGGGTCGCTCGGTTTGTCCATCGCCGCGTCGCGGCCCTGGCACTAGGGCCTGATAACGCTATTGATGCACCCACGCCGGGGGTCTCGGCGGAGGCAATGCGAGGCGCAGGCCGCGCCGTGGTGTGTGGCACCACAAGCGGACGGCAACGTGGCAGTGCGCCGCCCAGCCCCCCGGCCCGAAGGGTTGCCCCCAGGCGGGTGCATACATAGCGTGAACAGGCCCTAACCCTTGGCCGCCAGCAGCGACGCTTCGAGGATGTCGAGCGCCTCGGCGAACACGGCGTCTGAAATCGTCAGCGGGAACAGGAAGCGCACCACGTTGTAGTCCACCCCGCAGGTCAGCAGGATGAGGCCGCGCCTGAGCGCCTCGGCCTGCACGGCCTTGGTATAAGCCGCGTCCGGTTTGCCAGGGGCGGGATCGTTGAACTGCACCGCAACCATGGCGCCCAGGCCGCGCACATCGCTGATCTGCGGCACTTGCGCGCGCAGGCTTTCGAGCCGCGCCTTGAGCTGATCGCCCAGCCGCTGGCCGCGCGCCGGGAGTTGCTCGTCGTGCATCACGTCGATCACGGCGTGCGCGGCGGCCACCGCCATCGGGTTGCCCGCGTAGGTGCCGCCCAGCCCGCCGGGAGCCGGGGCGTCCATGATCTCGGCGCGGCCGGTCACCGCCGACAGCGGCATGCCCGAGGCCAGCGATTTGGCGATGGTCATGAGGTCGGGCAGCACGCCGGTCTTCTCGAAAAAGTGTTCCATCGCGAACAGCTTTCCGGTGCGGCCGAAGCCGGTCTGCACCTCGTCGGCGATGAGCACGATGCCGTGCTGGTCGCACAGTGCGCGCAGCCACTTCACCGCCTCGGCCTGAATGACGTTGAAGCCGCCCTCGCCCTGGATCGGCTCGAAGATGATGGCGGCCACGCGCGCGGGCTCGATGTCGGCCTTGAACAGCAGTTCCACCGCCTTTTTCGTCTCGTCGAGACTGGCGCAGTGGCAGGGAAACGGCGCGTGATAGATCTCCGGCGGAAAGGGGCCGAAGCCCGCCTTATACGGCTGCACTTTGCCGGTGAGCGACACGGCAAACAAGCTGCGGCCGTGGAAGGCACCGCCAAAGGCAATCACCCCGGGACGCTGGGTGTAGGCGCGGGCAATCTTGATGGCGTTTTCCACCGCCTCAGCGCCGGTGGAGAACAGCGCGGTTTTCTTGGCGTGGCTGCCAGGCGTGAGGGCGTTGAGTTTTTCGGCCAGGCTGACATAGCTCTCATACGGCACGACCTGATAGCAGGTGTGGGTGAAGTGCTGCAGTTGCTCCTGCAGCGCGGCGACGATCTTGGGATGGCGATGGCCGACGTTCATCACCGCGATGCCGCCGGCGAAGTCGATGTAGCGGCGGCCTTCGACGTCCCACAGCTCGGCGCCCTCGGCGCGGTCGGCGTAGAAGCTGGCCATCACGCCCACGCCGCGGGGCGTGGCAGCGGCGCGGCGCGCCTGGAGTTGTTCATTCAGTGAGTGGTTCATGGTGTGTCCTTTTCAAAAACTGTCCGGGGTCAGGCCGGATCGATGCGCATCCAGGTGGTTTTGAGTTCGGTGTATTTGTCGAAGGCATGCAGCGACTTGTCGCGGCCGTTGCCCGACTGCTTCACGCCTCCGAATGGCACGGTGATGTCGTCCTCGTCGTACTGGTTGACGTGCACGGTGCCCGCCTGCAGCGCGCGCGACACTCGCACCGCGCGGTCGATATTGCGCGACCACACCCCGGCGTGCAGGCCGTAGGCGCTGTCGTTGGCAATCGCCACGGCTTCGGCCTCGGTCTTGAAACGAATGACCGCCAGCACCGGGCCGAAGATTTCTTCCTGCGCGATTTTCATGCTGTTTTTCACGCCGTCGAACACCGTCGGGGCGACGTACTGCCCGCCGGTCTCCTGCAGCGCGCGGCAGCCACCGGCCACGCAGCGCGCACCCTCGTCCACGCCCGACTGGATATAGCCGAGCACGGTCTGCGTCTGGGTTTCATCGACCAGCGCGCCGAGCACGGTGCTGGCATCCAGCGGGTCGGCCGGGTGGTATTGCGGGGTGAGCGCAGCGAGCTTATCGACGAAGGCATCGGCAATGCTGTCCTGCACCAGCAGGCGCGAGGGCGCGTTGCAGCTCTCGCCCTGGTTGTAGAACATGCTGCCGATAGCCGTGGCGGCGGCGCGGTCGAGATCGTCGAAGTCGGCAAAGACGATATTGGCCGACTTGCCGCCGAGTTCGTTGTACACGCGCTTCAAGTTGCTGCGGCTGGAATAGTCGAGCATGCGGCGGCCGGTGCGGGTAGAGCCGGTAAAGCCGATGGCGTCCACGTCCATGTGCAGCGCCAGCGCCTCGCCGGCCTCGTGACCATAGCCCGGCACCACGTTGAACACGCCCTCTGGCAGCCCGGCTTCGAGCGCCAGTTCGGCCAGACGCAGCGCGGTGAGCGGCGATTTTTCAGAAGGCTTGAGCACCACGCTGTTGCCCGCGGCCAGCGCGGGGCCCAGCTTCCACGAGGCCATCAGCATGGGGTAATTCCAGGGCACGATGGCGCCGACCACGCCGATGGCCTGGCGCGTGATGAGGGCCAGCGCGTTGTCGCCGGTGGGGGCGATTTCGTCGTAGATCTTGTCCACCGCTTCGCCGAACCACTGCAGGCAGCGCGCGGCGGACGCCACGTCGGTGGACAGGCTGTTCTTGATCGGCTTGCCCATGTCGAGGGTTTCGAGCAGCGCGAGTTCGTCGCGCGCAGCGCGCAGTTGCTCGGCAAACGCCACCATCACCTTCTTGCGCGCAGCAGGCGGCTGGCCAGCCCAGCGGCGATCGTTGAACGCTGCGCGGGCGCTGGCTACGGCGCGGTCGATGTCCGCCGCCTTGCCGCGGGCGACGCGGGCAATCACCTTGCCGTCAACGGGCGAGATGCAGTCGAACAGGCTGCCATCAGTCGCGGCCCAGCGCCTGCCGTCGATGACCATGCGGCCGTCGATACCGCGCTTGAGCAGATCGTCGGCGCGTTGATGCCAGATGCGATTGAAGTTCTCGGTCATGCGAATCTCCTGGGGTAAGGTTTAGTTCTTTTTGAGCGCCATGATGGCGTAGTGTTTGCGCACCCGAGTGTGGTTTTCCCAGATGCCGGTGAAGCCGCCGGGCACGACGAACGCGTCACCGACGCGAAATTCCTGCGCCGCGCCGTCGTCTGCGGTGAGGGTCATATGCCCTTCGAGCAGCACGCAGAACTCCTCTTCATGCGGGTCGTAGCACACCCGCCAAGCGCCGGGCTCGCCCTGCCAGATGCCTGCGGAGAACTGACCGGTGGCGTCGGTGTAGTGATTCCAGGCCAGTTGCTGCGGGTCGCCGCGCAGCACCCGGTCGGGCGCTGGAGCGATGGGTTCGGGCGCCACCCTGTTCGTTGTGAAGGCGATGGGGTGGCGCATGATGGAGTCGCAAAAAGCGGTGAGGCGGCGGGCAAGACACCCGCCGCGAAAGGACAGATCAGAAGCTCACGACCACCGAAGCGGCAAGAAGATTGTTGTCCTTTTTGTAGCTGCCATCCGACACGTTGTAGAAGGTAGCAAGGCTGGAGCGGTCATAGCGGTATTCCATCTTCAATGTGGTCGACTCTGTCAGCAGGTAATTCCAGCCGAGCGAGAGGGCGTAGCGGTTGGCGCCCTTGTTGGGGTCGACGATGGTCCAGTTTCCCGATCCGTCGTTGACGTAGCCGGGGCCGAAGCCGTTGACGCCGTTGAAGCTCGCGCCGGAGCCACCGGCAGTCGGGTTCATATAACCGCCCGGCAGCCCGCCGCCATTGCTGCTGTTGTTGAGATAGTCAGCGCGGGCGAAACCGAGGAAGCGCGGGGTGAAGTTATAGGTCAGCATGCCCGAGGCGCCCCACCACTTGGCTTTGCCGCCGTTATACGCTGCCCCGGTCTGCTGTCCATAGCCGAGTTGGCCGTAGTAGCCCCAGTCGCCCTGGGTCAGGTAGCCGTCGACCTCGAACATCTGCGCGGTCGAGGTGCCGGTGGCAAACAGCGGCGTGGTGCCGTCCGCCGCCACGTTGGAGTTCGGCAGCTTGCCCACCATGCCCCAGAAGCCGATATCGGCGTTGTCATAACCGGGCGGGGTGTAGTCGGCACGGAACACCAGTGCCGGGGCACGCCCGCCG